>JAEWKX010000060.1 GCA_023393575.1 Pseudomonadota bacterium | reverse complement strand
GCCCCAGGTCTTCCAGTCCCTTCATGGAATTCGGCCTGCGCATCCTCGCCTCCCGGAAAAACCTGCCCCAGGGGGACAGGCTATCCCGCGGCGGCGTAGCGCACCACCCGGTTTTGTTAGGGTCTCTACGCGCGCAACACCCCGCCCGTCGTCTTCTCGACATTGGCGACGATCTTCGCCGTCCGCGCCTCGAAGTCCTCGTCCGTCAGCGTCCGCTCGAGCGGCTGGATCAGCACCTCGATGGCCACGGACTTGCGGCCCTCGCCGAGTGACGCGCCCTCGAAGACGTCGAAGACGTTGACGCCGGTGATCAGCTTGCGGTCGGCGCTTGTCGCTGCCTTGATGATCGCACCCGCCTCGACAGTGCGGTCGATGACAAAGGCGAAGTCCCGCTTGACCACCTGGAAGGGCGAAAGCTCCAACGGCGGTTTGGTGCGGGTCGCCTTCTTCTTCGGCTCCGGCATGGCGTCGAGATAGACTTCGAAGCCGCACAGCGCGCCGGAGACGTCGAGCGCTCCAAGTGTCTTCGGGTGGAACTCGCCGAAATAGCCGAGCACCACCTTGGGGCCCATCTTGATCGTTCCGGAACGGCCGGGATGGTACCAGGCCGGCGCACCCTTCTCGACCTGGACGTTGCCCATCGGCAGGCCGCAGGCTTCCAGTACGGCGAGCGCATCGGCCTTGGCGTCGAAGACATCGACCGGCTTGCCGCCGCCCTTCGCCGCGTTCGACCAGAGGCGACCGGCGCCGTTGATCGATGCGGTGCCACGGCGCACGCCGCCGGCGACACGCCGCTGACCCTCGGGCGTATCGCTCTCGTAGGTGCCGGACACCTCGAAGATAGCCACGTCGCCATAGCCCTTGTCGGCATTGCGCTGCGCGGCCGTCAGCAAGCCCGCCAGCAGCGAAGGCCGCATGTCGGACATGTCGGAGGCGATCGGATTGGCGAGCTTCAGGCCCGGCACCCCGCCGCCGAAGAGCTTGGCCTGTTCCTCGGAGATGAAGGACCAGGTGACGGCCTCAAGCATGCCGCGGGCGGCCAGCGCACGGCGGGCGGTGCGGCTGCGGACCTGCAGCGTCGTCAGGATGCGGCCGTTGACCGTGCCGAGGCTCTCGATCGGCTCCGGCAGGATCTGATCGACGCCGTGGATGCGCATGATTTCTTCCACCAGATCCGCCTTGCCGTCGACATCCGGCCGCCAGGAGGGTACGGCGACCGGGAACCGGCTGCCTTCGCCCTTCACTCCGAAGCCCAGTCGCGCGAGGATTTCGCGGCTTTCGCCTGCGGTAACGTCGAGGCCGGTGAGACGCTTGACCTCCGACGACGGGAAGTCGATCACCTTCGGCTGGTGGCCCTTGTAGCCGGCCACCTTGGCTTCGGCCGCCGTGCCGCCGCACAGCTCCAGCACCAGTTCCGTCGTGCCCTCGAGCCCCGGCACCATGTATTCCGGATCGACGCCGCGTTCGCAGCGGTAGCGCGCATCGGTGATGATGCCGAGCGAACGCCCGGACTTGGCGATGTTGATCGGGTCCCAGAGCGCCGATTCGATCAGCACGTCGGTGGTGTTCTCGTCACAGCCGGAATGCTCGCCGCCCATGATGCCGCCGATCGACTCGACGCCATTCTCGTCGGCGATCACCACATTGTTGGGGGTGAGCTTGTATTCACGCTGGTCGAGCGCCAGCACCGTCTCGCCCGCCAGCGCGCGGCGCACGGTCAGGTTTCCCTTCACCTTGGCGGCATCGAAGACATGCATCGGCCGACCCTGGTCGAAGGTCATGTAGTTGGTGATGTCGACCAGCGCGTTGATCGGCCTGAGGCCGATCGCCTTCAGCCGCTGCTGCATCCAGGCCGGGCTCGGCCCGTTCCGGACACCGCGCACGAGACGAAGCGCAAAGCCGGGGCACAGGCGCTCGTCGTCGAGCACGATCTTCACGTCCACCGGCGTTTCGCCCGCAATGGCAAAACCGGGCTTCGGATGCTGCTTCAGCGCGCCGAGGCCGGACGCGGCCAGATCGCGGGCAATGCCGTAGATCGAGGTGCAGTCGGGGCGATTCGGCGTCAGGTTGATCTCGATGACCGGATCGTCGAGCCCGGCATAGCTCGCGAAAGCCGTCCCGACCGGCGCATCCACTGGCAGGTCGATGATGCCCTCATGGTTGTCGGAGATATCGAGCTCCTTTTCGGAGCACATCATGCCGTGGCTCTCGACGCCGCGGATGTTGCCGACCGAGAGCGTCACGTCGATGCCCGGGACATAGGTGCCGGGCCGCGCCAGCGCACCGACGAGACCGGCGCGGGCGTTCGGCGCGCCACAGACCACCTGCACCGGCTTGCCGTCACCGGCATCCACCATCAGCACCTTCAACCGATCCGCCCGGGGATGCTGCTCCGCCGAAACGACCTTGGCGATGACGAAGGGCTTGTAGGCGGCCTTGTCGTCGACGTCCTCGACCTCGAGTCCGATAGCGGTCAGCCGCTCGCAGATCTGTTCAAGCGTGGCATCGGTTTCCAGGTGGCCCTTGAGCCAGGAGAGGGTGAATTTCATATGTCTGTTCTCGTCTGATAATTCATCAATATGCCGGTCAAGCGGCCCGATCGGGAGCCTGGGCTCCAGGCGCCTTTATGCCCAGAAACATGCTCTTGACCGAGATGCCTTCATCGACGGCAGTCCACCAAATGCCCTCGTACATCAGTTCGATGTCGTTGAGTTGCCTGTCGTCCAGTCCCGACAGGAAGGGATACCACCACAAAGGCGTCGATATAACGCGGCCGTCAGCCAATGCGACGCGGACTTCGCCATCGGCGCACCACGCCCGCACCGGCCGCATGTCATCGGTCTCAAACACCAAAGAAGTCATTCCAGACGCCTATCCATTCATCGCGATGATCGGAAGCCACCTTGAGCAACCTGCCGACTTCCTGATCAGTATAGCCCCGGTTATGGGCGACTTCCAAACTCTTCAACCAGATCTTGAGGGACCTGCCGTCCTTGACGATGTGGACATGCGGTGGCTCGCCCACGTCCAGCGGATAGAAGCGGAACTTGTATCCATGCCAGACGAGCAAGGTCGGCATGGCCTACACGCTCAAGCCGCCGAACAGCGTCGGCATGTCGAGCGGGCGGAAGCCGTAGTGCTTCATCCAGCGGACGTCGGCGTTGAAGAAGTCGCGCAGGTCGGGCATGCCGTATTTCAGCATGGCGATACGGTCGAGGCCCATTCCCCAGGCGAAACCCTGATACTCGTCGGGGTCCAGCCCGCCGGCACGCAGCACGTTCGGATGCACCATGCCGCAGCCGAGGATTTCCATCCAGTCATTGCCCTCGCCGAACTTGACGATCGGGCCGGAGCGGTCGCACTGGATGTCGACCTCGAAGCTCGGCTCCGTGAACGGGAAGAAGGACGGGCGGAACCGCATGGTCACGCTGTCGACCTCGAAGAAGGCCTTGCAGAACTCTTCCAGGATCCAGCGCATGTGGCCGACATGGCTCTTTCGATCCACCACCAGCCCCTCGACCTGATGGAACATCGGCGAGTGGGTGGCGTCCGAATCCTGCCGGAAGGTCTTGCCCGGAATGACGATGCGGATCGGCGGCTTCTGCGCTTCCATGGTCCGCACCTGCACCGGGGAGGTGTGCGTGCGCAGAACCTTGCGCTCGCCGTTCTCGTCGGCCTGGAAGAAGAAGGTGTCGTGCATCTCGCGGGCGGGGTGGCCCTCCGGGAAGTTCAGCGCCGTGAAATTGTAGTAGTCGGTCTCGATATCCGGACCTTCGGCGATCGAGAAGCCCATGTCGGCGAAGACGGCGGTGATCTCGTCGACGATCTGGCTGATCGGGTGGATGCGGCCGCGCTCGGCAGGCGAGGAGCGCACCGGCAGGGAAATGTCCACCGTCTCCGATTTCAGTCGCGCGTCGATCGCCGCATCCTTCAGCACCGTCTTTCGGGTGGCGATCGCCTCGGTAATCTCGGCCTTCAATGCGTTTATCGCCGCACCCCGGGTCTGGCGCTCTTCGGCCGTCATGGCGCCAAGCGTCTTGAGGAGTTCCGAGATCGAGCCCTTCTTGCCGAGCGCATCGACGCGAACGGCCTCGATCGCCGCCTCGTCTCCGGCGGCGGCAATCTCCGTCAGGAGCGAGCTTTTCAGGTTTTCCAGGTCGGACATGATTTCTTCCGTGGGATGCTCTGCACCGGTTCTAACGGGGCGTCGTGACGGGCAAAAGAAAAACCCGCGCCAGCCCAGACCAGCGCGGGTTTCCCAAAAACAATGAAGCTTGCGAAGCCTGGGAAGCGCTGGTTAACGAACCGCGCTTTCAAACTCGTTGGCCGTGCCGTTTTCCTTGAGGTACTCGAGCGCCTTCTTGGAAGCATCGACGAGCGCACCGAAGGCTGCCGGCTCATGGATGGCCATGTCGGACAGAACCTTGCGGTCGACTTCGATGCCGGCCTTGTTCAGGCCGTCGATGAAGCGGCCGTAGGTCAGGCCGAATTCCCGGACGGCGGCGTTGATACGCTGGATCCACAGGGCGCGGAAGTTCCGCTTCTTCACCTTGCGGTCGCGCGTCGCATACTGGCGCGAACGGTCAACCGCAGCCTTGGCGGCGCGGATGGTGTTCTTGCGGCGGCCGTAGAAGCCCTTGGCTGCCTTGAGGGTCTTGGTGTGCTTGGCGCGGGACGTTACGCCACGTTTTACGCGTGCCATGTCATGATCTCCTTAATGATCCAAATCGACGAAAAGGTCTCAGAGACCGTTCGGCAGGTAGTTCTTGACGACCTTCTTGCCGTCTGCTTCGGCAAGGATCATCGTGCCGCGCGCATCGCGGATGAACTTGTTGGACCGCTTGATCATGCCGTGGCGCTTGCCGGCGGCAGCTGCGACGACCTTGCCGGTCGCCGTGATCTTGAACCGCTTCTTGGCGGACGACTTCGTCTTCATCTTGGGCATTTTGCTACTCCATTCTTCTTGTGAAGCCCGCTGACGAGGCCAGCTTCAAGCATATTAAGAACGGCCTCGGCATGCCCTGCCGGACCGTTCGGACGCGCGCTTATACC
>JAEWKX010000434.1 GCA_023393575.1 Pseudomonadota bacterium | reverse complement strand
GCTTGTTACCGCCGCGAATTCTGATGCGATCCATGAGGTCCAACGGGAGCGGGTCCCGCCCTTTATTCTTGTGCAAGCGCGAAAGATGGCGTCCTTACCGGAAAAGCCGAAGGGCTTCAAATGGTTTGGACGGGCCGATACCTGTCAGGATGATTCGTCTTTTTTTGCGGCGGGCATTCCGTCGGGCACTCCCTCGGCCTCGTCGGCCGCTCCCCGGCGGCGGGCCCGCGTCTGGGCCTTGCGGCGCTGCAGGTTCTCGCGCAGCTTCGCCGCCGCGCGGGCCTGCCGCTGCTCCTCGCGAATCTCGGCTTCCCGCCTCCGCCCGCGACGCGCTTCCGCCTCGCCGGGCCCGCTTTCCCTGTCGTCTGCCGCCATCCCGTGTCCCGATCAGAAATCTTTCCGGCTTTGGAAGGCCCTTTTATTCCATCTCGAGGGGCAACCGCAATTTGCGTCTTGCACTCGCTCCGAAGCTATGGCAATAGGCCCCTCGCCCGACGGCATCCACATGGACGCCCCAGACCGGGCCTAAGCTGCTATAGCTCAGGGGTAGAGCACTCCCTTGGTAAGGGAGAGGCCGAGAGTTCAAATCTCTCTAGCAGCACCATCTTTCTATTTGATTTCATTGAAGTTCTTGCGTTCCGGTCTTTCGTTGCGGGCGGAAGGATCGATGGCTCGTCAGCCACGCTGCTCGACCGGAACGCACCATACTTCGCCCGTCTCATGATCCCGAACTCGCCACACCCATTTCCTGGATGACAAGACAGGAATGGGGAGACGCCTTGGCCCGGATCGTCGCGTGGCTCTGTCGCGGCTGCGCGAAATGCATGTCGCCCATCTGTGAGCCGGCATCGCAGGAAAGCTCGATATGCTGCCTTGCAAGAATTCGTGGCCCGCAGATCGAGGGTTATCCGCTTTTGGGAAATACGACCGCCGGCGCGCGCTGTGGCCACGTCACGCCGATGCCAGGAAGCGGGCCATAGATATGCTGCCTTCGTTTAACATTTGACGGATCAAGGCAAGCTTCGATCGCGCCTTCAGATGCCGGTTCCATTCCTAAAACATGTCAAATGGAACTCAAGTGCTCGGTTGCGAGCGACAACGGGCAAGGTCCCTATCAATGTTGGTGATCCAAGCCGACGGCAGGCACCTGCGCTGCCGGTCTTTTTCATCCTCCCGCCATAGGATCGTGAAGCCCCGAGGGATTTTCCTGGTGACAATGGGATGCATCGGCACGCCTCGAAGTCCGGCGTTCGGACTCCCTTTCCAGCGGGAGCCCGACCAGGATCGGCGTTATCCGGTCAGCCTTGCCGCATGGGCAGGAGGACCTCCTCTTGAGGAAGTCCTTCCGTCTCAGCCGCCAAAGCCAAAGCCGGTGGGCATATCGGTCAGGGTGATGCCAAAGGGCTCGAGGCTCTTCAATATCCACGTCTGGTTGTTGCCGATGCGGCGGTTATACTCGGCCCAGGCGGACACGAAGCTCTTGAAGGTCTCGTCACCGGCATAGTTGACGGCGATGACCGATGGCGTCGAGAGCACCGGCGTCGGCACTTTGACGGAGCCGATGGTCGTGGCCTTCTTGGCGATCACCAGGCCGTTCAGCATGGTGTTGACAAGCCCGTCGGCCTTGCCGGTGGAGACGGCAACGATCGCCTCGTCACGCGTCTTGAAGCGCAGGATGTTGGCGTTGGGCAGATATTGCTGGGTGATCAGGTCCTGGGCCGAGCCCATGTCGACGGCGAAGGTATATTTCGGATCGTTGAGCTCCCTCCAGGACTTCCCGTCCAGTTCATCCTTGGCGGACACCAGGATAAAGCTGTTGTAGTAGGTCGGGTCGGAGAAGGAGACCGACATCGCGCGTGCCGGCGTCGCCGTCACCGCAAAAGCCATGTCGACCTTGCCGCTCTGCACGTCGAGGATGGCGTTGGCCCAGCTCGATTCCACCACCTCGAGTTTCACGTCCAGCGTCTTGGCGATGTCGTTCGCCATGTCGATGACGAAGCCCTGCCATTCGCCGGTGCGCGGATCCTTGTTGAAATAGGGGACCTCGTTGAGGATGGCGGGAATCCGCAGCACGCCGCGGGCGCGGATATCGTCGAGGGTGCCTGCGCCCGCCGCTGCGGCGCCGAACACGGACAGGGCCAGCGCCGCTGCTCCACAGATCCTGGAAATAATGTTCATGCTTCTTCTCCTAGTTCCCCGGAAATCTTGTTGATGTCCGTCCCCCCACTCGGTTCAGATGCCTCGCGGGCTTGCCGGTAACGATCAGCCTAGCGGCGAATCGGCCGGGAACAATGCTAGAGACACCGAGGAACTTAGCGGCTTTTTTATATGTCCCGGTCAGACCGGCGGCAGTGAAATCTCGCTGCTGCGCGGCAGATCGAGGACCGGGCCAACCAGCTCGCGCCGGCAGTCTTCCAACAACTGCTGGACCATCGGATGCTTCTGCAGAAAGCCGGCACTGCCGAAATAGACCCGCACCTCGGGAAGGTTCGTCAGCTTCGTGCTGCGGATCGCGCCATCCTCCGGCCCCACGCACCAGGAGGGAATGATCGAGAAGCCGAGACCTTCCTCCACGCATCGCTTGACGCTGGAACTTCCGGAGGTCGAGATCGCCGGCTGGACGATCGCACCATCACGGCCCAGGTAGTCAACCGCCAGGTTCCTCAGGGTCTGGCCGGGCTCATAGGTCACGAAGGGGCGTCCCTCGGCCCAACGAGGAATATCCTCCTGCTTCGGCGGCTCCCCCCATTCATGCGGATAAACCAGGCTCACCCGATAGCTGCCGAGCAGGCGCTGTGGAACGACGGGATCACCGAAGTAACGCTCCGATATGCAAACATCCAGGCTGCCGTTCTTGACGAGCTCCGCCAGTACGGTGTCGCGCTCGTAGACGGCGAACTCCATTTCGGGGAAGGCTTCCCGAAACCGGGATAGCACCCGGGGGAACAGGTAGAAGAAGATCGCCTGGGGCATCCCGATGCGCAATGACGAACGCTGGTTCTCGATCAGCTTTGTAAGCCGCTCGAGCATGATATCGAGCTCCGGGTGAAGGAGATTATAAAGCGCACGTCCGCGCGGCGTGAGCGAAATCCGCTTGGCGCCCTGCTCGGAATCGATCAGCTTTCCCTGCAGGATCTGTTCCAGCCGCCGGACATGGTTGGCGGCCGATTGATAGCTCAGATTGAGTTCGCGTGCCGCGCCGGAAAACGAGCCGTGGCGAGCGACCTGGTAGAAGGTCTGGATGAGTGTGAGGCTGATCTTCGCCATGAGGTATCCGTTTCCTCCCACCTTGATAAGGCGCCGACACTTCGTACCGGATACAAATTTCGTGAACAAGCACGGGCGTCATCTTGTATC
>JAEWKX010000426.1 GCA_023393575.1 Pseudomonadota bacterium | reverse complement strand
ATCGAGAACACGGCCCGGACAATCCGCTCCGCAAGTCCCCCGACGGCACGGCCTATGGCCCGGTGCACGATGTGCAAGGCATTGTGACCGGAGCGGCCGCCGCTCTTATTGCCGACGTAGCTAGGCGCCGCTGGCGCAAGCTGACGGGGGAGATGCTTCAGCCGGAGCCCAGGATCGAGGGCCCGACACCCTGGCCGGACGACCTGCTTCCGGTCTTGACGAACTGCCACACGGCACTCGCCCTGACGGAAGCCTGGAAATGGAAAGGCCGCCGTGGCCACCGCGAAGCGATCCGCCTCACCCACGATGCCCTGCGCGCGGCGGAGCGTCACCTGTATATCGAGACACAGTATCTCGCCTCGTTCGGCGTAGCCAGAACGCTTGCAAAACGGCTCAAGGAACGCAACGGGCCCGAGATCGTGGTGATCGTCACGCGCGAGTCGCACGGCTTCATCGAGCAGATCATGATGGGCCGGAACCGCAACCGCCTCATACGCCGGCTGAAAAGGGCGGATCGTCATGATCGGCTACGGGTCTTCTATGCGGTTGCGCCCGACGGGAAGGGCGGAGAACGGGAAATCGTGGTCCACTCGAAGGTGATCATCGTGGACGACCGCTTCGTGCGTGTCGGCTCCTCCAATCTCAACAACCGTTCCGAGGGATTGGACACGGAATGCGATCTGGCGATAGAGACCCGGTCGGCGGAAGGACGTGACGCGATCCGGCGCGTCCGCGACGACCTGCTCGCCGAGCATATGGACGTTTCGCCGGACCGCGTTTCCGCACTGGTTGCGGAGACCGGCTCCATGATTGCCGCGATCGAGCGGCTGATCACCTCCGTCCGGGGCCTTCGCCCCTTCGACGTCGATCCTCGGACAGGCGATACCGAATCCCTGGTGGGCACCGGCATCATCGATCCGAAGCAGCCGTTCTGGCCGGTCCGGCCGATGCTGGTCTTCGCCAGGCGAGCCTTTTCCCGCCTAACCCGCCGCCTGTCCTGACGCACCTGGCGACTGCCGGCGAAAATACGCCTCGCTGGCAATCAGGGTCGGTACCCCCACCAGAAGCGGGACGAAGAAATAGAGCACACGAAAGACGACGAGCGCACCGATCGAGGCACTCGACGCCAGGATTCCGAGGATCGTTGCTTCCAGGACCCCAAGCCCGCCGGGGACATGACTGATCAATGCTGCGATATTGGCTGTGACATAGGCGGTCGCAACGGTCAGGTAATTCACCGCGGACAGGGCCAGCATGAGTTGATGGATGCAACCGGCGACGCAGGCGAAATTCAGCGTGCCGATGATGATCTGCGCGACTGCGAGGCGTAGCGGAGGCGGCTCGAACCGCCAGCGATGAAGCACGATCGGACGCCTCACGCGCCAGCAGATCAACAGGTAACCGACGGGAGCCAGCCAGCATGTCAGTCCCAACAGGAGCGTCATCGGACCGTTCAAATCAAGGAGATCGCCTCCCTCGCCCCGCGACGCCAGCAGCGATACGCCCGCCAGTGTGACAAGGCCGAGCCCGACCGTGAAGCCGCAAAAGACGATGACCTTTGCCACCTGCTCGCCCGTCAACCCCCACCGCGAATAGAAACGGTAGCGGACTGCACCGCTGCTCAGGGCGGCCATGCCGACATTGTGGCCGATGGAAAGGCTCGTGAAGGACGCAAGGGCAGCCCGGCGATAGGCGAGCGGCTTTCCCGCATAGCGGACAGCCAGCCAGTCGAAGCCTGTCAGGCAGAGGTAGGAGGCGATCACGAATGCGAACGCGTAGCCAAGTCTGTGGCTACCGATTGCCAGGACCGACTCCTCGATCTCGGCGAGCGAATATCGGCCGATGCTGCGATAGACGAGCAGGACGGCGACACCGATCGCAATGGCAGTCATCAACTGGAAAACACGGCGCCCGGTAATCATCTTCCCCCTTCTCTCAACTCTGACGAGGGAACGAAAGCAAACGAAACGGGTTCCCCGCCTCATGTCAGACATTGCGCACAAATCGCCTCATCCGCAGGACACCACACTCAAGATACTCAGTTACAATGTCCATAGTTGCATCGGCACCGACGGCCAGTTGAACTACGGCCGCATCGCCGAGGTCATCGCCAGCGTGGCGCCGGATATCATCGGCCTTCAGGAACTGGACGTGGGGCGACGACGCACCGGAGGTGCCGACCAGGCCCAAGTCATCGCATCGCTTCTGCAGATGGATTTCCATTTTCATGCAGCTCTTCATGTGGCGGAGGAGCGATACGGGGACGCGATCCTGACGGCCCTGCCGATGAAGCTCGTGAAGGCAGCAATGCTGCCGTCGTCCGGCGAGCAAAGGGGAGCACTCTGGACGGAAATCGCGCCGGAGGGAAAGCCAATTCAGGTCTTCAACACGCATCTGGGGTTGCGGAGGCAGGACCGTATAACCCAGATGACGACGCTGCTCGGACCATCCTGGCTGGACGGCCCGGCGAAAGCCGGTCAGCCCCGAATGCTGATCGGCGATCTGAACTCGGTTGGACGATCGGCGGCGTACCCCCTCGTTTCCCCGCACATGAGGGACGTGCAGTCCTCGACGGGAAAAGCCTTACGCCCGACCTTCCCGGCTCGCTATCCTCTCATGCGCCTGGACCATATTTTCGTATCCGACAAGATCGAGGTCCTGGACGCGGAGGTGATTTCGACCCCCCTTGCGCGAAGGGCTTCCGATCACCTTCCTCTGCTCGCCACGATACGCATTCCGGGAGCTTGACGGGGCCCCTAGGAGCCGCTGCCCTTGTGGTGCTCGCTTTCCTGGTTGGCGCCTCGGACGCTCGAGGGATCGTCCGTCATGGAGACTTCCGCGGTGCGCATGTTGAGGTTGTCACCTTTCCGGAAGGCTTCACGGGCAGCCTCGCTCCGGTTCAGATCCGCCCGTGCATCGAAATTCTCGTCGGCGTTCGCGGTGTTCTCACGCTTCTCGATGATGTTTCGCTGCTGCTGATGGGTCTTGTTTCCTTGCATGATCTGTCTCGCTTTCGATTATTGGTTCGTCCGCACCCGCTGTCGCGGGTCGATACCGCCGGAGGGATGGGTGTCGTTCATCACGTCGCCCTCTTCGGTATTGGTCCCTTCGGCGCCGTCTTCATCGGAAAATCCGATGTGCCTTTTGACTTCCGATGTCCTGATCGGTCCGCAGGTCGGCATCGCTGGGGCTATCGGAACGAAAATGTTGGTCGTAGCCATGGGAGCCTCCTTCACGCTCGAGCAATCAGTGTTTGGTCCGCGATACGAACTTGTTGAAGCGGCTGGTCTTCCCTCCGGCGGTTTCCTCCTGGTAGAGGAAGGAAAGCTTGCTCTTGTCGAAGACCTCTAAGAAGTCGTCCCAGCTGATTTCTTCCAGCGCCTCCTCCGGCTCTCCGAAATCCACGCGCAGGATCCCGCCCGAACCGGATCCCTTGACGCGTGCCGGATGCCCGCCGCGCTCTTCGATCCAGCCTCGAATTTCCTGATGATTTGTCGTCTCGATCGATTTGCTCATGATTGCCTCCTGCAGCATAGGCCCGAACCGGACCGCTGAAGGATTGTTCCGCCCCAAATCCGGAACCGGAGGGGAACAATTCGACAATCAGGCGGTTGAGGCTTCGTCGAACGCCCGATCCGGCGGACGGCAGCGTCATAAGTACCCTCCCCGCCTTAGCGCCTCCTTCGGGAGGCGCTTTTTTTGGCCGGGGCCATATCGATGAGGCAATCTGTCATCATTGACCTTGGTTTGCCTCAACCCATTTTCCTCCAACGGTCGTCCGTGGCGGTCCGATAACAGAGAGGAATGGACGCGATGTTCGAGAACTTCGACGCCACGCTTCTGGCCCGGTTCCAGTTTGCCTTCACCATGTCGTTCCACATCATCTTTCCAGCCTTTTCCATCGGACTGGCCAGTTACCTGGCAGTTCTCGAAGCGCTCTGGTTGCGAACGAAGCAGGACGTCTATCTGGAATTGTTCGACTTCTGGAAAACGATCTTCGCGGTTACCTTCGGCATGGGCGTCGTGTCAGGTATCGTCATGTCGTATCAGTTCGGGACGAACTGGAGCGTGTTCTCCGACAAAGCCGGCCCGGTCATCGGCCCACTGATGGGCTATGAGGTGCTCTCCGCCTTCTTCCTCGAAGCCGGCTTCCTGGGCGTGATGCTGTTCGGTCGAAATCGCGTCGGTCCCGGGCTCCATTTCTTCGCTACTCTTATGGTCGCCCTCGGCACCCTGATATCCGCGACATGGATCCTGGCTGTGAACTCCTGGATGCAGACGCCCGCCGGTTTCGCCGTCAACGAGGTAGGCCAGTTCGTACCGGCGGACTGGTGGGCGGTGATCTTCAACCCTTCCTTCCCCTACCGGCTCGTGCACATGGTCCTCGCCGCCTACCTGACCACCGCCCTCGTAGTCGGAGCCGTTGGCGCACTGCACCTTCTGCGCCGCACCTCGCCATTACGGGCGGGCACGATGTTTTCGATGGCGATGTGGATGCTCACTCTTGTGGCTCCGATCCAGATCGTCGCGGGGGATATGCACGGCCTCAACACGCTGGAACACCAGCCGGTGAAGGTCATGGCGATGGAGGGCCATTACGAGAGCCACTCCGACGGAGCCCCCCTCATCCTGTTCGGGCTTCCGAACCCCGAGCAAAAGCGGGTCGATTACGCGATCGAAATCCCGAAATTCTCCAGCCTCATCCTCAAGCACGACCTCAACG
>JAEWKX010000409.1 GCA_023393575.1 Pseudomonadota bacterium | reverse complement strand
CGGCAAGACGCCGCGCGAGATGGACGCCGCGCTCGAAGCCGGCATCTACTGCTTCAACGTCGAATCCGAGCCGGAACTGGAGGTGCTGAACCAGCGCGCGATCCGCCTGGGAAAGCGCGCCCATGTGTCCTTCCGCATCAACCCCGATGTGGATGCGCGCACGCATGCGAAGATCTCGACCGGCAAGAAGGAAAACAAGTTCGGCATCTCCTATGAACGCGCCCGCGCCGTCTATGCGCATGCGGCGCAGTTGCCGGGGATCGAGATCACCGGCATCGACATGCATATCGGCAGCCAGATCACGGAGTTGCAACCCTTCGAGGATGCCTTCAGGCTGCTGCGTGAACTGGTAGACATGCTACGGGGCGACGGTCACCGGATCGACCATGTCGATATCGGCGGGGGCCTCGGCATTCCTTACAAGGACGACAACAATCCTCCGCCCTTGCCCGATGCCTATGCTGACACGGTGAAGCGGCAGTTGCGATCGCTCGACTGCAAGATCGTCACCGAGCCCGGCCGCCTGATCGTAGGCAATGCGGGAATCCTCGTAACCGAGGTCATCTACGTCAAGGACGGCGGAGAGAGGGCTTTTGTCATCGTCGACGGCGCCATGAACGACCTGATCCGCCCGACGCTCTACGATGCCTATCACGAGATCCGGCCTGTGGTCTCCTCGGCGGCGAGTGCGCCGCGGATCCGGGCGGATGTTGTCGGACCAGTCTGCGAAACCGGGGACTATCTCGCGCTGGATCGCGAGATGGCAGCTCCAAAGCCGGGCGATCTGATCGCCGTCGGCTCGGCCGGCGCTTATGGGGCCGTGCAGGCAGGCACCTATAATTCGCGTCTTCTGGTGCCTGAAGTGCTTGTGAACGGCAGTGATTTTCATGTTATTCGCCCGCGCGGCACCTACGATGACCTGATCGGCCTGGATTCGATGCCCGCCTGGCTGGCGTGACCGTTCTGCTGCCGTTCACTTTTGCTCGAAGCCGGCAAGAAATCTGCCTACCGCCGGGAAGGCACTCTCGTCTTCGCCATAAAGATCGCTATCTTCGAAAGCATCGGTAGCGCCGGTTCGGCGTGACCGGCATGGCGCCGCCACAGGAGACGGGTCGCATGAGCATCATCCGCAAAGGGGCATTCGACGCTCTTCCGGCGCTCGCCCGTCGCGTCGCGTGGAAGCGTTCCCTGGCGCGGCTCGTCCTTTTCGTCGAGCGGCTTGCCCCGCGTCTCCTGCCGTTGCTCGGCCTTGCGGCACTGTTTCTCTCCGCCGCCTGGTTCGGCGTTTTCCGTATCCTTCCGGACCTCCTCCGCTGGGGCATCGTAGCGCTGTTCGGCATCGGTCTTCTTGCCGCCCTCCTGCTGCTCGCCCGAACTCGCTGGCCCACTTCCGCCCAAGCGGACCGCATGCTGGAGGAGCGCAACGATCTTGAGCACCAGCCGGTCGCGGTGCAGGAGGACGCCCTGTCGCGGGACACTCCGTTTGCGCGTGCCCTGTGGAAAGAGCACCAGACCCGGATGGCGGAACGGATCGCAGCCCTCGATGCCGGGCTCCCGCAGCCCGATATCGCCCGGCACGACCGCTTCGCCTTGCGCGCCATTCCGGCCCTCATCGTCGCAGCTGCCTTCGGATTTTCGTTCTCCAACGGCGCCGGTACGATCGCTGACGCTTTCCGTCCCTCGGCACCTCCGATCGGCACGGGTCCGGAGCTGCGGATCGATGCCTGGCTGACGCCACCCTCCTATACCGGCCGCGCCCCGGTATTCCTCACCGGGCGGGAGGCCGACGCAACCACCGCCTTCTCGCTTCCCCAGCACTCGCAGTTGACGGTCAGGCTCACCGGCGGCGATGGTCAGGAGGCCGTGACCTTCAAATTTGCCTCCCGGGAAGAGCCCGTCTCGCTTATCAGCGAGGAACGGCTCGCCTCCCAGAAGGAAGCCGACGGACAGCAGTCTTCCGGTTCGGCCACGGCCAAACCGGAAGGCACGTTGCCGATGCAGCGGCGGACCTACACGATGAAGCTGGATGGCAGCGGCCAGCTTGCCGTGAACGAACGATCGTGGACGTTCGACGTCATACCCGACCGGCCACCGGAGATCGCCTTCGACAAGCAGCCGCGCCGCGCGGTCAACGGCGCGCTCGAGATCGGCTTCCAGGGCAAGGACGACTACGGCATCCGCGAGGCTCACGCCCTCATCGAGCCCGTGGAAAATCCGCAGGAAGAAGCCTCGCCCCTCTATCCTCCGCCGACATTCCAACTGGAACTGCCGAGGCGCAGCGGCGCCGAGGTCAAGGGGCTGACCAGCCGGGATCTCACGGAGCATCCCCTTTCCGGCAAACGGGTGCGCATCACCCTCGTCGCAACCGACGGAGCCGGCCAGACAGGGCGCAGCCCTCCCCATGAGATGGTCCTGCCGTCCCGACCGTTTTCCGAACCGTTGGCTGCAGCCGTCGCCGAACAGCGTCAGGTCTTCGCGCTGGACACTCGCCGGATGCCCCATGCGATCGAGCTGAACGAGGCCCTGGCGCTGCGGCCGGACGAGACCATTCCGAACCTCTCCCACTTCCTCCTGATCCGCTCCGCGCTAGGCCGCATGGAGTTGGCCCGCGGCGAGGAACAGTTGAAGTCCGCGGCCGACTATCTCTGGGAGATCGCCCTTGGCATCGAGGACGGGGATCTGTCGGCGGCGGAGCGTCGGCTTCGCGATGCACAGAATGCCTTGAACGAAGCCCTGAAGAACGGTGCGACCGACGAAGAGATTGCCAGGCTGATGGACGAGCTCCGCGAGGCGATGCAGGAGTTCATGTCGGAGCTCGCGCAGCGGATGCAGAACAGCCCGCGCGCGCCGCAGGACATGCAGGCCCAGAACGTCGTCCGCCAGCGCGACCTGCAGAACATGCTCGACCAGATCGAGAATCTGGCCCGGTCCGGAAACCGCGACGCGGCCCAGCAGATGCTGTCGGAACTGCAGCGGATGATGAACAACCTTCAGGCCGGACGCATGCCGCAGGGTCAGCAGGGCCAGCAGCAGAACAGCCAGATGCGCCAGCACATCGACAAGCTCGGCGAGATCATGCAGGAGCAGCAGCGCCTGATGGACGAGACGTTCAAGCTGGACCAGGCACTGCGCGACCGCATGCAGCATGGCGACCCCGGCCAGCAGAGCGAGCAGCCCTATGAACAGGGGCAGCAACAGCCGGGGCAACAGGGGCAGCAAGGCCAACAGGGGCAGCAAGGTTCACCCACCGATCAGATGACTGCCGAACAGCTGCGGGAGGCCTTGAAGAACCTGCAGGCGCAACAGGAGGGGCTCGGCAAGAAGCTCCAGGAGTTGCAGCAGGGGCTCAAGGAACTCGGAATGCAGCCGGGACAGGGTTTCGGGGAGGCCGAGAGCGAAATGGGCAACGCCGGAAAGGCGCTGGGTGAAGGCGAGGGCGAGCGGGCGGTTCAGGGGCAGGGCAATGCGCTCAACGCGCTGCGCCAGGGAGCCCAGAACATGATGCAACAGATGATGCAGGCCATGCAGCAGGGCCAGGGACAGGGTCAGGGCGAAGGTCCCGGCGAAGTTTCACAGGGCAGCCAGAATGGTCGCGATCCCCTCGGCCGCCCCCGTGCCACCACTGGACCGGATTTCGGCGATCAGGTGAAGGTGCCGAACGAGATCGACGTACAGCAGGCACGCCGCATCCTGGAAGCCATCCGTGAAAAGCTCGGCACGGCGATACAGGAAGGACTGGTTGGACCCTCGGCGGGGGAAACCGAGCGCCGCTATCTTGAACGCCTGCTCGAGATCCGCTGATCGACCTCAAGCAGCCCGCGGAGTGTTCGACAGGGCGTGCGCAACGGCACGCCGGATGTCCGGAAGCGCAAACGGCTTCTGGACGACGTCGATGATCTTCTCGGCCAGATCGTCGGCGCGCTCCCGTTGCTCCGCATAGCCGGTCATCAGCAGGATTTTCAGGCTGGGATGGCGGGCGGCCGCCTGGTGCGCCAGTTCGATGCCGTCCATCACCGGCATACGGATATCGGAAAGCAGGAGGTCGAAGTCTGTTTCGCCCAGCTTCTCCTGTCCTTCGGCGCCATCGCCGGCCTCATGTGTCTCATGACCGTCGAGGCGAAGGGCACGCGCCACGAACATGCGCAGGGAATCCTCGTCTTCCGTAATCAGGATCTTGGCCATGGCGCTCGCTGTCTCCGGTTGCGTCTCATTTCGGGAGCAAATCACCAGACTTTCCTTGTCGAGGAGTAAACGCGCGACCTCGCGCCGGACGGCATGGTTAACGAGTTGCCGACGGGCGGCTGCTAACTCTCGCCCAGTGCATCTCCGGTCACGACGCCGACGAAGGGCAGTTCGCGAAACGCATAGGCCACGTCCATTCCATAACCCACGACGAAATAGTCGGGGCATTCGAAGCCGACGTAATCCGCTTCCAGCGCTTCCTTCCGCTTCACGCTCTTGTCCAGAAGGACGGCGATGGAAACATGTCTCGCGCCGCGCTCGTAAAGCATCTTCTTGGCGAACAGCAGGGTCCGGCCGGACTCCAGGATATCGTCGATCAGCAGGACGTCCCGATCCTTCACATCGCTGTCGATGTCCTTGACGATACGCACGCCCTGGGAGACCGTGCCGGCGCCATAGCTCGACAGCGTGATGAACTCGACTTCCGGCGCCAGGCCGACATCATGCAGCGCGCGGATGAGGTCGGCCGCGAAGATAAACGAGCCTTTGAGTATGGCGATGACGAGCAGGTCCTTGGTCGGTCCCTTGACGATCTCTGCTGCAATGGCTCGATTACGTTCGGCAATGGCCTCTGCAGTGTAAAGCGGCTCAATATTCTTGCCGCGAACGACGGGCATGGGGCTCTCCTGGATGGTTCAGAAGATCGCCGATAGCATAGTCAGTGGGCGGAAGCATCCGCCGATGCAAAGGAAAGCCGGAGTTCGGGAATTTTTCCACCGGGATGGCGGAGGCGAGTGGAGAAACCATGGCTATGCCCGCCCTCGATCGATGCAACGGGCGGCTCGATCACCGTACGGGCGACCGTGGCGCCTTCCGTTACTAGGTCGGCCTGGATACTGGGCACCCGAAGGCGCTGCTCACCATTGTTCTGGACGATCCCCGTAATCAGGAGAAACCTCATGCCGTCTGCGTCCTGATCAGTGAGATTGACGTGGGTCAGGTCGAGGCCGGCCGCCTCCGGTGGTGCGACATTTTC
>JAEWKX010000405.1 GCA_023393575.1 Pseudomonadota bacterium | reverse complement strand
GATCATCTCGAGCAGGATCTTGCCCGGGTTGGCGAGGCGATGGACCTCGCCCTGCGGGATGTAGACGGATTCGTTTTCGCGCACCGTCTTCACCTCGTCGCCGATCGTCACCTCGGCCGTGCCCCTGACGCAGATCCAGTGCTCGGAGCGGTGATGGTGCTTCTGGAGCGACAGTTTCTTGCCGGGCCGCACGAAGAGCCGCTTCACCTGGAAGCGGTCGCCGTTGAGGACGGAGGTATAGCCGCCCCAGGGGCGGTAGGAGGTGGGGTGGGTCTCGGTGAGGGGCGCGGTGGCCTTGGCCGCAGCGAGCTGCTTCACCAGCTTTCCGACGCTCTGGCTGTCCTCCAGCCGGCCGACATAGACGGCGTCCTCGCTGGCGATGACCGCGACGTTCTCCAGCCCCTGCACCGCCAGATGACTGGTGCGCGACATGACCAGCGAGTTGCGGGTATCGAGGAGCGTCGCATTGCCGGAGGTGACGTTGCCTGCCTCGTCGCGCATGCCGAGCTTCCAGACGGCGTCCCAGCTGCCGAGGTCGGACCAGACGAAGGAGGAGGGGACGACGGCAGCATTCGCCGTCTTCTCCATGATCGCATAGTCGATCGAGATATCGGGGCTTTTCGAGAAGGCGTCGGAATCCAGGCGGATGAAGTCGAGGTCGCTAACGGCCTTCTGAACGGATTGGCGGGCCGCACCGGCCACCTCCGGCGCAAAGGTCTCCATCTCGTGCATCAACTGGCCGGCGGTGAACATGAAGATGCCGGAGTTCCAGTAGAAGCCGCCCTCCGCCAGCATCCGCTCGGCTTCCTTGAGCGGCGGCTTCTCGACGAAGCGCCTGACCGCATGGGCGCCGGTCGCAAGCGGGTCGCCGATCTCGATGTAGCCGTAGCCGGTGGCCGGCTCCAGCGGCGAGATGCCGAAGGTGACCAGCTTGCCGGCAAGGGCCGTGTCGCGGGCGATGCGGATCGCGTCGAAATAGCGCGCGTCGGCCTCGATCTCGTGGTCGGACGCCAGGAGCTGGAGGATGGCATCCTTGCCGTGGCGTTCGAGAACAAAGGCGGTGGCTGCGGCAACGGCGGGAGCGGTGTTGCGGGCAACCGGCTCCAGAAGCGTCGCTGTAAGCTGGATGCCGAGTTCGCGGGCCTGCTCGGCCACCAGGAAGCGGAAGTCCTCGTTGGTGACGACGATCGGCGCTTCGTAAAGATCGGGATCCGACAGGCGGGTCAGCGTCGCCTGGAACAGCGTCCGGTCGCCGACGAACTGGATGAACTGCTTCGGGGCGCTCGCCCGCGACAGCGGCCACAGCCGCGTACCCCTGCCGCCCGCCATGATCACGGGGATGATCTTTTGAACCATGTCCGACTGTCCTTAAATAGAGGATCAACGCAGAGAGTAGCGGCTGACGCCGCCGCATCAAAGTGAAACGATGCAATGCGGTTAAAATCAAGAGCCGTGGCGGGCGATGGAAAAGTGCCCGGTCTTTTGCACATAGCCGGGGACGGAAAAGGCGGAGAACCTCGCATGACGCCTTGGGATTTTGAATGCGACCGCGGAAGCGGGAGACATAGCCCCGGCTCGGACAACAGGGCCGGCCCCACCCATCGGGCACGGGGAGAGGAACGCCTCGGATGGCGATCAGAAATTCCCTGTGTAATTAACCCTGGCTTCGGAAATATTGCTTGAAGTCTACTTTAACCCTCCTCCTTAACGCTGTCATGCGGCAAGACATGACATAAACGCCTCAAAATTATGCAGGGGGCGGTCATGCGAGTAACTTCCAGCAACGAAAAACTTCAAACCATTCAAGGCTTGCGCGCGCTCGCCGCGCTTCTGGTGGTCTTCCAGCACGCACTCCTGACGATCATCGGCTCGGCGGCGGCGCCCGAGTCGCCATTCTATGGAATTGTGGTTTCCACCGGCGACAATGGCGTCTTCCTTTTCTTCGCCATCAGCGGCTTCATCATGATGTATACGAGCCGCGGCAAATTCGGAGAAACGGGCGCATCGCGCCGATTTATCGCCAAGCGGCTGCTGCGCATCGTGCCGCTCTATTGGCTCTGCATGGGCATCTACGCCCTGAAGCTTGCCGCGCAACAGAACCCGCCGGTCCTGCCGGACCTCGTCCGGTCCTTCGCCTTCATTCCCTATCAGAATGCCGAGGGTTTCTTCCATCCGGTCTATCCGCTCGGCTGGACGCTCAACTACGAGATGCTGTTCTACGTGATCTTCGCCGTCTCGCTCTTCCTGAGCTATCGGCTGGCCACCGTACTGGTCATATCGCTCATGCTGGCGCTTGTGGCCGCGGGCCAGTGGTGGGGAGCCGATCCGTCGAGCGCGCTGGGCTACTACTATACGCGCCCGGTCCTGCTCTATTTCGTGCTCGGCGTCATCGTGTTCCTGGTCTATGACGCCCTCAAGGAAAGGCATCCCGTGGACATCGCCTCGGGGAATTGTTTCGCTCTGTTTCTGCTGATCGCCGCCGCCGCCGCGCCGCTGCTGGCGGGTATGACGGGTGTCATCCTCTCGCACTATGCGGTCTTCCTGGCGATATTCCTGCTGCTTTCCTACGCGGCTATTGGGCGACCGTCCGGCAACTGGGATGGTCTCCCATGGCGCACGGTCATGCTGCTGGGAGAAGCGTCGTTCAGCATCTACCTGACCCACAGTTTCGTGCTGGGCCCGATGGGCCGTATCTGGAAGGCGCTGCACCTGCCGGACGGCCTGTGGTGGCTGTTCTGCGGCGGGGCGCTCGTCGGAGCCGCGGTCTTCGGCGTCTTGACCTATCTCTTCGTTGAAAAGCCGCTGATCCGCCTGACCACGTCGATCTTCTCCCCGCAGCGGCGACCAGCGGGCGTTTCGGCCGGGTAAGCTGCATCGGGGTCGCTGCGCACTGCTCATCCTGCGCCCTGGACGGTCAGAAGACCAGGCTGCCTCCGACGATCGCGAGGATCAGGAAGATCACGAAGACCAGAAGCGCCAGGAAGAACAGAACCTTGGCAATCGTCGCAGTTGCCGCCGAGACGCCCGAGAAGCCGAGGAAGCCCGCGATGATGGAGATCACGAGGAAGATCAGGGCCCATTTCAGCATGGCGGAATC
>JAEWKX010000394.1 GCA_023393575.1 Pseudomonadota bacterium | reverse complement strand
TGTCAGGCCTTCAGCGCCGCGGCTTCCGAGGCGAGCCGGGTGATGCCCGCCCAGTCGCCGGCGGCGACGAGTTCCTTCGGAGCGACCCAGGAACCGCCGACGCAGACGACGTTCGGCAGCGACAGGTAATCCCTGGCGTTCTTGAGCGAAATACCGCCGGTCGGGCAGAACAGCGTGCCGGAGAGCGGCGAGGAGAGCGCCTTGAGATAGGCCGCCCCGCCCGCCTGCTCGGCCGGGAAGAATTTCAGCACTTCAAGGCCTTCCTCGCGCAGTGCCATCACCTCGCTCGCGGTTGCCGCGCCCGGCAGGAGCGGCACGTCGGAACCCCTTGCGGCGTCGAGGATACCGCGCGTTGCGCCGGGGCTGACGATGAAGGTGGAGCCGGCGGCGACCGCTGCATCCCAGTCCTTCGCGTTGAGGATGGTGCCGGCGCCGATATTGGCGCCCTCGACCTCGGCGGCCACCGCCCTGACGGCGGCGTGGGCGGCCGGGGTGCGCATCGTGATCTCTATCGCCTTCACCCCGCCGGCGACCAATGCCCGCGCCAGCGGCACCGCCGACTTGGCATCATCGACGATCAGAACCGGAACGACCGGCTGGGCCTTGAGGATCGCGAGGAGGTTTTCGGTCTTGCCGGTCATGGGGTGCTTCCGTTTCAAACGATTGAACTTCCGTGCCGAAATATCCCCCCACCCCCGGCTTGTCGAGGAAAAATCAACCCTGCGGCGCCTTGCACCTTTGCCAAACGAGGCTTTTGCCATAGGTTCCACCACGACCGGAGACGGGGACGTGCATGGCCAAGGAAATCGAGCGGAAGTTTCTGGTGAAGGACGACGGCTGGCGGAGAGCGGCGGTGTCCGCTTCCGGCTTCGTCCAGGCCTATGTGGCGACGCAGGAGGATCGGTCGCTGCGCGTGCGGCTGATCGATGATCGCCGCGCCACGCTCACCATCAAGATCGGCCGGCAACTCATCAGCCGCGACGAGTTCGAATACGAGATTCCGGTCGACGACGCCCGCGAACTGATCGGCAGCGCGCTCGGCATCGTGCTGGAGAAGACGCGTCACGAGGTGGAGCACGAGGGCTTCGTCTGGGAGGTGGACGTCTATGCCGGCGCCTACCGGGGCCTGGTGGTAGCGGAGGTCGAGATGGAGCACGAGGACCAGAAGCCGCCGTTGCCGGCCTGGGTCGGGCGGGAGGTCACCGGCGACCGCCGCTTCTCCAACCTGGTGATGGCGACCGAAGACTTGAGCGCGGAGCTGTGCAATGGCCTTTCGCATCCGGCCTGACCGTCCGTTCACTGCGGAGGTTCGCTCGGTCGCACGACGGCAGCTCGAGCAGGCCATCAACTTCCTGGAAGGCCAGCCGAACGGGCCGCACGAAGCGATCCACGATGCGCGCAAGAAGTTCAAGCGCGTCCGTGCCCTCTATCGCCTGATCCAGGCGGATGCCCGCGAGTTCCGGCAGCGCGAGAACGAGCGCATCCGCGACATGGCGAAGACGCTCTCGGCGGTTCGCGATGCGACGGCGCTGGTGGAGACGGTCGACTACCTTGCCACGGAAGCGACGTCTCCGGAGGAGATTTCGGCGCTCGCCTCCGCCTCCAGGGCGCTCATCGAGCGGCGCGACCGCATCGCCTCGGAGGAAACCAATCTCGCCCGGAAGATCGCCGCCGCCGTTCGCACCTGCCGCGAGGCGATCGAAGCGCTGGAGGAACTGGATCTCGACGATGGTTCGCGGAGAACTGCACGGCGGCTGTCGAAAGCCTGGCGCAAGCAGCTGTCGCGCGCCGCATCCGATCTCCTCGCCTGCGAGGAAGGCGGCGATACGGAAGCCTTCCACGACCTGCGCAAGGTCGGCCAGACCTACTGGATGCACCTGTCGCTTCTGTCGGACCTCTGGCCCTCGGCCATGCGCGCCAAGCAGAAGGAGGCAAAAACGCTGGTGGATCTGCTGGGCCACGAGCACGACCTCTCCGTTCTCACCCAGGTGGTGAACGAGAACCCGGACCTGTTCGGCGACAGCGATACGCTGGCGCGGCTGATCGGCGCGATCATCGCCCGCCAGCAAGACCTGCGGCAGCGGGCGATCGAACAGGCCAAGCTGGTTTTTGCCGACGATGCCGACACGGAGGCGGCACGCATCGCGCTTCTGTGGCAGGAAGCGGCGTCGCGCAGCTAGCGCGTCGGCGAACCTCCGCAGCGACAGAAAGCGCGTTGCACAGGCGCCCGTCTGGTAGTATTTCCCCGCCATGACCGACAACACCGCCATCGACACGCCGGCCGCCGGCACCACTTGCGTGGCCGCGCTCTACCATTTCGCGACCTTTCCGCGCTACGAGGCCTTCCGTGCGCCGTTGCAGAATTTCTGCGACGAGCGAGGCATCAAAGGGACCCTGCTGATCGCCCGCGAGGGGATCAACGGTACCGTGGCCGGTACAGATGCCGCGATCGGCGAGCTTCTTTCCTTCCTTCGCGCCCAGCCCGAATTCACGAAGCTGGAGCACAAGGAAAGCCGCGCCTCCAAGATGCCCTTCCTGCGCATGAAGGTGCGGCTGAAGAAGGAGATCGTCACCATGGGCGTCGAGGACATCGATCCCAACAGGATCGTCGGCACCTATGTCGACCCGAAGGACTGGAACGCGCTGATCTCGGACCCCGACACGATCCTCATCGATACCCGCAACGACTACGAAACGGCGATCGGCATCTTCAAGGGCGCGGTCGATCCGCAGACCAGGACCTTCCGCGAGTTCCCCGGCTGGGTGAAGAACAATCCCGGCCTGCACAACAAGCCGAAGATCGCCATGTACTGCACCGGCGGCATCCGCTGTGAGAAGGCGACGGCCTTCATGAAGCAGCAGGGCTTCGAGGACGTCTATCACCTCAAGGGCGGCATCCTGAAATATCTCGAGGAGGTGCCGGCCGAGGAAAGCTTGTGGGAAGGCGCCTGCTTCGTCTTCGACGATCGCGTCTCGGTGGAACATGGCCTGAAGGAAGGCGCCCACAAGCTCTGCCATGCCTGCCGCAACCCCATCACGGCGGAAGAAGTAAGCTCTCCCTTTTACGAGGAAGGCGTCTCCTGCAGCCATTGCTACGAGACGCGGACCGACGAGGACCGCGAGCGCTACCGCCAGAGACAGCACCAGATCGCGCTGGCGAAGCAGCGTGGGCAGAAGCATATCGGCGGGTGATAGGCGGCTAAAGCGTGTCGCATCTATTCTGCCTCATAGCCTGCAGCTTTGAAGAAGTTTCTGCATTCGATGACGGAGAAGAGGCTGATGATGTCGCCGAT
>JAEWKX010000091.1 GCA_023393575.1 Pseudomonadota bacterium | reverse complement strand
GCCCGAAACCAGCCGCTGGCGGTTTCGAACTCGACGGTGAGATTATCGATTTGCAGAAGCGCCATATCAGGACCTCTTCAGTTTCGGGTCGAGCGCGTCCCGCAATCCGTCGCCCATCAGGTTGATGGCAAGCACGGTGATCAGGATGGCAAGACCGGGGAAGGTGACGACCCACCAGGCGCGGAGGATGAACTCACGCGCTTCGGCCAGCATGGTGCCCCATTCCGGTGCCGGCGGCTGTGCGCCCATGCCGAGGAAGCCGAGAGCTGCCGCGTCGAGGATTGCGTTCGAGAAGGAGAGCGTCGCCTGGACGATGAGCGGTGCCGTGCAGTTCGGCAGGATGGTGCGGAACATCAGGCGCAGCGGGCCGGCGCCTGCGAGACGCGATGCCGTGACATAGTCGCGGGTCTTTTCCGTCATGACGGCAGCGCGCGTCAGGCGCACGAAATGCGGCTGCAGCACGAGGGCAATGGCGATCATCCCGTTGATCAGTCCTGGACCGAGGATCGCAACCAGGACCAGTGCCAGCAGCAGCGACGGGAAGGCCAGGATGATGTCCATCAGGCGCATGATGGCGGTGTCGATCCAGCCGCGATAGTAGCCGGCGATGACGCCGATGAGGATGCCGCTGGTGAGCGACAGCGTCGTGACGAATACGCCGATGAAAAGCGAGTACTGCGAGCCGTAGATCAGGCGCGAAAGGATGTCGCGACCGACCGGATCGGTGCCCAGCAGGTAGCTGGTATTGCCCCCCTCCATCCAGGCCGGGGGAAGCAGGACGGCGTCGCGATACTGCTCGAAAGGGGAATGCGGCGCGATCAGCGAAGCGAAGATCGCCACGACAACGAGCGCGGCGAAGACGACGAGCCCGATGACGGCACCGCGGTTCTCGGAAAAATAGAACCAGAATTCCCTGAACATCTGGCGCCGTAGCGCCGCACTCGAGAGGACTTCCGGTGAGTTGTCGATATCGTTGATGGTATCGGCCATGGGATTTTCTCCTTCTAGTGCCGTATACGGGGGTTGATCAGGCCGTAGAGCAGATCAACGATCAGGTTCACGAGCATGATGATCGCCGCGATCAGCAACAGGCCACCCTGGATAACGGGGTAGTCCCGGCGGAAGACGCTGTCGACCATCCACTTGCCGATGCCCGGCCAGGAGAAGATCGTCTCCGTCAGAATGGCGCCTGCCAACATGACGCCGATCTGCAGACCGATCGTCGTTATGACCGGGATCATGGCGTTGCGCAGGGCATGGATGCCGACGACGCGGAACGGGGAAAGTCCCTTTGCGCGGGCGGTCCGGACATAATCTTCCGACAGCACTTCCAGCATGGCCGAGCGCGTCTGGCGGGCGATGACCGCCAGCGGGATCGTTGCCAGCACGATCGAAGGCAGAGCAAGGTGGCTGAGCGCCGACATGAAGGCGCCCTTCTGGCCCGACAGCAGCGAGTCGATCAGCATGAAGCCGGTGACCGGCGGGAAGAAGTACATCAGCGAAATGCGACCCGAGACCGGCGTCCACTGCAGGGTACCGGAGAACAGGATGATCAGCAGCAGGCCCCACCAGAAGATGGGCATGGAATAGCCGACAAGGGCGATTCCCATCAGCGACTGGTCGAAGACGGAGCCGCGCTTGATGGCGGCGACGACGCCGGCGGGAATGCCGATGATGACGGCGAGGAAGATTGCGCAGAGGGAAAGCTCGACGGTGGCGGGAAACAATGCCAGGAACTGGTCGAGGATCGGGCTCTTCGACACGATGGAGGAGCCGAAGTCGCCGGTTACCACCCCGCCCAGATAATCCAGGTACTGCACGACGAGCGGGCGATCCAGGCCGAGTTGCGCGCTGATCTGCGCGTGTCGCTCGGGGGACATCACCCGTTCGCCTGAAAGGAGCGCGACCGGGTCACCCGGTAGAAGCCGGATGAATGAAAATGCGATGATCGAGACCCCGATGAAGGTCGGGATCAGAACGGCGAGACGCCGCAGGAGAAAGCCGAACATAGGAAACCTTTTGTGTCCTTGAGCCCCGGTAGGTGTTGGACCCCACCCGTGGCACCTGAAGTGGTTTCACTTCATTTTTTTTCTGGCGCTCATAAAGCAAATGCCGCGGGAAACGCAACGCATCCCGCGGCAGATTCATCGATTGCGCGCGATTACTCGGCGATATCGACGTTTTCGAAGGTGAAATCGCCGAGCGGGCTCTGAACGAAACCGGATACTTCCTTACGCATCGGAACGATCGACAGGGAGTGATCAAGGGTCGCCCACGGGGCTTCACGCTTGAAGACGACCTGTGCCTCTTCGTAGAGCTTGGTACGTTCAGCCTGGTCGGAAGTGACCTTCGCCTTCTTCACCAGCGCATCGAACTCCTCGTTGCACCACTGGGCGCGGTTGTTGCCGCCGACGGCGTTGCAGCCCAGCAGCGTGTCGAGGAAGTTGTCCGGATCGCCGTTGTCGCCGGTCCAGCCGAGGATGACGGCACCGTCGCGGTCCTTCGCCTTGGAGCGGTCGAGATACTCGGCCCACTCGTAAGAGACGATCTCGACGTTGACGCCGATCTTGGCGAAATCATCCTGGATGATTTCGGCGGCGCGACGTGCGTTCAGCATGTAGGGACGAGAAACCGGCATCGCCCAGATCTTCATGGAGAGGTTCTGGACGCCGGCTTCTTCCAGCATCTTCTTGGCCGCATCGAGATCGTAGGCATCGTCCTCGACCGCCTTGTTGTAGGACCACATGGTCGGCGGGATCGGGTTCTTGGCCGGCGTTGCCATGCCCTGGAAGACGGCATCGACGATCGCCGGCTTATTGATCGCCTTGTTCAGCGCCTTGCGGACCTCGACCTTGTCGAAGGGAGCATGCGTCGTGTTGTAAGCGAGGTAGGCAACGTTGAGGCCTTCCTGCTCAAGGACCGTCAGGTTTTCGTCGGCCTTCATCGACTCGACGTCTGCGGCGTTCGGGAACGGCATCAGGTGGCATTCGCCGGCCTTCAGCTTCTGGTAGCGAACGGCTGCGTCGGTGGTGATGGCAAAGACCAGGTCGTCGATCTTCGGTGCGCCGCCCCAATAGTCGGCGTTCTTCTTGTAACGGATGACGGCGTCCTGCTGGTACCCGACGAAGATGAACGGACCGGTTC
>JAEWKX010000285.1 GCA_023393575.1 Pseudomonadota bacterium | reverse complement strand
GGGCAAGATCGAGATCGACCCGATGATCACCCACACCATGGGGCTGGAAGACATCAACAAGGGCTTCGAGCTCATGCATGGCGGACAGAGCATCAGGAGCGTCGTCGTCTATTGATGCCCGCGAGATGCTTGCATTCCCCCTTCGCTGGAATATCATTTGATATGTTCCAACCAACGGGGGAGTGGCATGTACAAGTTCGAGGTCTACAAGGACAAGAAGGGCGAGTTCCGATTCCGGTTCAAGGCATCCAACGGCGAGACCATGTTTGTGTCGGAAGGGTACAAGGCGAAGGCATCTGCACTCTCCGCCGTCGAATCCATCAAGAAGAACGCGCCAGGCGCGAGTACCGTCGACGAGACAGCTACCGCGACCGCCTGAACGTAAGGTACGGCATCGGCGACAATACGGAGTGGTCCGGTCGGTTCTTCCGCGCCGGAACCAAGGAATGAAACGTGATCTACGTCGATGCCGATGCCTGCCCCGTGAAGCCGGAGATCCTCAAGGTCGCCGAACGTCACGGGCTGGAGGTAACGCTTGTTGCGAATTCCGGTCTTCGCCCTTCGCGCGATCCGATGGTGACTAATGTCATCGTATCGAGCGCCTTCGACGCTGCTGACGACTGGATAGCCGAGCGGGCGGGGAGCGGCGACATCGTGGTTACGGCCGACGTGCCGCTCGCCGGACGCTGCGTCGGCAACGGCGCCCTTGTCACCGGCCCGACAGGTCGTATCTTTGACCAGACCAACATCGGCATGGCGACGGCCATGCGCGATCTCAGCCAGCATCTCAGAGAAACCGGCGAGAGTAACGGCTACAATGCCGCCTTCAGCCCACGGGATCGATCGCAGTTCCTGGAAACCCTCGACCGGCTCTGCCGCCGTGCCAAGACCTACGCGCCACCTGGAGATCAACCATGAAAGTCATTTCCCAGAACACGGCCTTCGACGGCATGCAGGGCGTCTACGCCCATGAGTCCGACGCGTGCAAATGCGAGATGACCTTCGCGGTCTTCGTGCCGCCGCAGGCGATCAGCGAGCCTCGCCCCGTCCTGTGGTACCTGTCCGGCCTCACCTGCACCCATGCCAATGTCATGGAGAAGGGCGAATACCGCCGCCTCGCCTCGGAACTCGGCCTCATCATTGTCTGCCCGGACACCAGCCCGCGCGGCAATGACGTGCCGGACGAACTGACCAACTGGCAGATGGGAAAGGGCGCCGGCTTCTATCTCGACGCCACCGAGAAGCCTTGGGCCGAGCACTACCAGATGTACAGCTACATCATGGAGGAACTGCCGAACCTGGTCAGCCAGCACTTCCGCGCCGACATGACCCGACAGGGAATCTTTGGGCACTCCATGGGCGGGCATGGCGCGATGACGATTGCGCTCAAGAACCCTGATCGCTTCAAAAGCTGCTCCGCCTTCGCCCCGATCGTGCAACCTTCGACTGCCGACTGGTCAGCCCCGGCGCTCGAGAAATACCTCGGCGCTGACCGGAGCACATGGCGCCCATATGATGCCTGCGCCCTCGTGGAGGATGGCGCCCGCTTTCCGGAATTCCTGATCGACCAGGGCAAGGCGGACAGCTTCCTCGACAACGGCCTGCGGCCCTGGCTCTTCGAAGAGGCGACCAAGGGCACGGATATCGGCCTCACGCTCAGGATGCATGATCGCTACGACCACTCCTACTACTTCATCTCGACGTTCATGGACGATCACCTGAAGTGGCACGCGGAGCGGCTGCGATAGCTGCCGGACGGAGCACCTGAAGGCCAAACGGCCTTGCTCTCTCGCGAGCGGAGACCCATATCAGGATCGGCAGACGACTGCCGCCGGCCACTTCGTCCGGTTACGATCGCGGGGACGGCCTCGCTCCTTTGACATGGAGTAAGGCAATGGCCTGGACCCTTCTCACCCTTGCAGGACTGTTTGAAATCGGCTGGGCAATCGGCCTAAAATATACCGAAGGTTTCACACGGCCGATGCCAACTATCCTCACTGCTACGGCAATGGTGATTTCCGTCGTGTTGCTTGGCCTGGCGGTGCGTTCGCTCCCCGTAGGCACCGCCTATGCCGTCTGGACCGGCATCGGGACCGTCGGCACCGTCATTCTCGGCATCGTCCTGTTTGCGGAACCTGCCTCGGCGCTTCGCCTTGGCTGCATTGCCATGATCATTGCAGGAATTGTCGGACTGAAGGTCGCGGCCGGCTAGGGCGCGGCAAAGAGCGCCGTTGCGAGTGTCGCCGGCCCTTCGCGGGTCAAGCGAAACTCGCTCGCGATCCGAGCAGCGATCTTCTCCGCCAGCAGCAGTTCAAGGGAATCACTGTGGAGGGAGAAGACGGATGTGGTGAATGTCCCCTCCGCAATCGCCTCTCCGTTGGCAACCGCGACTGCCTCGACCGTCACTGTCGCCTCGCGCTTCCCGCCAAGCAAGGCCGGGACCGCTTTGTGGTGCTCGACGCGGATCGCCAGGATGGTGCGGGGAAGAACATGGCCGCGCACCGTCGTCAGGATGGCATCATTCACCAGCCTGTCCGTCTCCGTCACCAGCAGCGCCGGGACATCTTCCCTCGCCGTCACGAAGGCCGTACGCACGTCGTAGAGCAGCGCCTCGCGCTCGGCCGCCGCCGGCTGCAGCCGGAACGACATCAGCAGCGGCAGGGTCACGAGAAGAATGCAGAGCGCATGTGGGCGGACAGACATGGATCATCCCGGAAAAACTCCGGGGATCATCCGTGGCCGCAGTTAGCGAAGGCTTAAGCCGGCTGCCGAAGGTTCTTGAAGGCTGCTACAGACGCCCTGAATTCTTCGTGG
>JAEWKX010000256.1 GCA_023393575.1 Pseudomonadota bacterium | reverse complement strand
AAAGCGCTCCCACGGCACGCCGGGCCCGTTTTGTGCGGGCGGGGCTTGCCATTTCAGCGGCGCTCGCCGTATTTTCGCCACAGACCGCCAGACGAGCCGAGGGAGAAGATCGCGCCGATGAACCAAGCTTCGCCCCTGCCAAGGCCGCGCATGCCGCTGACCTGGCTCGGCCTCATGCCCTTCACGATCTTTGTGCTGCTGTTCCTGGTCCTGCCGACCATGCACATCGTGATCGGCGCGTTTCAGACCCGCGACGGTTCCTTCACGCTGCAGAACGTCATCGACCTCAACAGCGGGACGATCCCCTCCAGCTACTGGATCTCGATCAAGATATCCGCCGCCTCGGCGGCGCTGGGCTGCCTGATCGGCTTCGGCATGGCCGTCGCCGTCGTCTTCAGGGCCGTACCGGGCTGGGTCCGCTCGCCGCTGATGACATTCTCCGGCGTCGCGTCGAACTTCGCCGGCGTGCCGCTCGCCTTCGCCTTCCTGGCGACCTTCGGCCCGGTCGGCCTGGTGACTGTGTTTCTTCGCCAGAACTTCGGGATCGTCCTGCAGCGCGACCTCGGGTTCAACATCCTGAGCTTCTGGGGCCTCACCGTCACCTACCTGTTCTTCCAGATCCCGCTGATGATCCTGATCATCACGCCGGCGCTGGAAGGCCTGCGCCGCGAATGGCGGGAAGCCGCGCAGGTGCTCGGCGCCACGACCCTGCAATACTGGCGCATGGTGGCGCTGCCGATCCTGTTTCCCTCGCTGCTCGGGACCTTCGCACTGCTGTTCGCCAATGCCTTCGGTGCCGTGGCCACCGCCATCGCCCTGACGGGATCCAGCCTGAACATCGTGCCGATCCAGCTCTTCGCCCAGATCCGCGGCGACGTGCTCGGCAACCCGAACCTCGGCTATGCCATGGCCTTCGGCATGATCGTCGTCACCGCAGTCGCCAACGTCGTCTACATCTGGCTGCGCATCCGCGCCGAGAGGTGGCTCAAATGAGCATCGGCGCGCGTATCATGGGCTGGGCGGTCCTGACCTTCGGTCTGCTCTATTTCTTCGTGCCGCTGGGAGGGCTTTTCGAGTTTTCCCTGAAGGCGCGGCGTGGCGTCTATTCCTTCGATGCCTATCGGGAGGTCCTCGCGGACCCCCAGTTCCAGGCCACCTTCACCTATTCGGTGGTGATGGCCCTGGTGACGATCGCGATCGGCATCCTGATCGTCGTGCCGACGGCATTCTGGGTGCGGCTGAAGATGCCCTGGGCTCGTCCCTACGTGGAGTTCGTGACCCTCTTGCCGCTGGTGATTCCGGCGATCGTCATCGTCTTCGGCTATATCCGCCTCTACAACACATCGAGCTGGCTTCCGCTGACCGGTTCCGTCTTCGGTACCAACGCACTCCTCGCCTTCGGTTACACCATCCTGGCCTTGCCCTACATGTATCGGGCGGTCGATACCGGGCTGCGGACGATCGACGTCGCGACCCTCACGGAGGCCGCACAGAGCCTCGGTGCCGGCTGGTTCACGATCCTCCGACGCGTCATCCTGCCAAATGTGGTTCCCGCCGTCCTCTCGGGCGCCTTCCTCACCTTCGCGATCGTCATCGGCGAGTTTACCCTGGCCGCTTTGCTGGACCGTCCGGCTTTCGGCCCCTATCTCCAGCGGATCGGCGCCAACAAGGCCTATGAACCCTTCGCCCTCTCGGTCATCGCCTTTGCCATCACCTGGGGCTGCCTCGGTCTTATCCAGGTCGTGTCGCGCTTCAGCAAGGCCGCGCCTTCGCGCATTTAAGGATTTCGTTGCATGTCGTTCCTGGTTCTCGACAACCTCCAGAAAAGTTTCGGTCCCGTGCAGGTGGTGAAGGACTTCGACCTGTCGATCGAGAAGGGCGAATTCGTCTCGTTCCTCGGGCCGTCCGGCTGCGGGACGACCACGGTTCTCAGGATGATCGCCGGCTTCGAGGCCCCGAGCGGCGGGACGATCAGCATCAACGGCGAGAACCAGACCCACCTGAAGACCAACCAGCGCAATATCGGCATGGTCTTCCAGGCCTATGCGCTGTTTCCCAACATGAACGTCTTCGACAACGTCGCTTTCGGACTGAAGGTGGCCGGCACGCCGAAGGCGGCGATCGAGGCACGCGTGAACGAAATGCTGGCGCTGATCCGCCTGGAGCACCTGGCGGATCGCTACCCGTACCAGATGTCCGGTGGCCAGCAGCAGCGCGTGGCGCTCGCCAGGGCGCTCGCCCCAAAGCCGCAATTGCTTCTGCTCGACGAGCCGCTTTCGGCGCTCGACGCCAAGATCCGCATCTCGCTGCGCGAGGAAATCCGCCAGATCCAGCGGCAGCTCGTCATCACGACGGTGTTCGTGACCCACGACCAGGAGGAGGCGCTTTCCATCTCCGACCGCATCGTCGTCATGAATGCCGGCCGCGCCGATCAGATCGGAACGCCATCGGAAATCTACAACCGGCCGGCCACCCGCTTCGTCGCATCCTTCGTCGGCACGCTCAATATGATCGAGGCGTCGGTGGAGGATTCCGCTGCCCGGACCGTGCGCATCGGTGACCAGCTGGTTGCGCTGCGCGAAATGCCGGAAGGCCGCAATACCGGCGATCCGATCCTCCTCGCCCTGCGGCCGGAAGCCGGATCCGTCAGCGGTAGCGGTGACAGCAGCCTGCGCGGGCAGGTCATTTCATCCAGCTTTCTCGGATCCGTGGTACGCACCAGGATCGCCGTCGGCGCGAATGCAATCTCCTTCGACACGTTCAACGCCCCGGACCTGGCCATGCCGGCTCCGGGCGAGACGGTGACGCTCAACTTCTCCTCTCAGGACCTTCTCGTCGTTCGCGAGTGAACGGGCATGCGCCTGGAAGGCAGCATTGCACCGGACGAGTGAACAACCTTCATAGCTTCGACAACTAGGCCGCTTCCTCCGATCCCTCACCGGGTTGAGCCGGCATATAGTTGAGGATCGACCCCAGCCAGCGCTCCACCTCCTCGACCGCCATGCCCTTGCGTTGCGCGTAGTCCTCGACCTGGTCGCGCTCGACCTTCGCGACCCCGAAATAATAGGAATCCGGATGGCCGATATAGAGGCCGGAGACGCTGGAGCCCGGCCACATCGAATAGCCTTCGGTCAGCTTCACCCCCGTCTGGGCCTCCGCATCGAGAAGACGGAAAAGCGTCTCCTTCTCCGTATGGTCCGGCTGGGCAGGATAGCCCGGAGCCGGCCGGATTCCGGCATAGGCCTCGCTGACGAGTTCGTCGTTGGTGAAGTTTTCGTCAGGAGCATAGCCCCAGAACTCCCGGCGCACCCGCTCATGCATGCTCTCGGCAAAGGCCTCGGCGAACCGGTCGGCAAGCGCCTTGACCAGAATCGACGAATAGTCGTCGTTGGCCCGTTCGAAACGTTCGGCGATGGCGATCTCCTCGAAGCCGGCCGTCACGACGAAGCCGCCGACATAGTCGTCGATACCGCTGCCGGAAGGGGCGACGAAGTCGGACAGGGCAATGTTCGGACGTCCGTCTCTCTTCGACAATTGCTGCCGGAGCGTAAAGAACGTGGCAAGTTCTTGCGCGCGCGTCTCGTCGGTAAACAGCCGGATGTCGTCACCCACCGTATTGGCGGGCCAGAAGCCGATCACGGCGCGCGGCCTGAACCAATTCTCCTCGATGATCTTGGCCAGCATCGCCTGGGCGTCCGTCCATAGCTGGCGCGCCGCCTCGCCCTGCTTTTCGTCGTCCAGGATCGCGGGGAAACGCCCCTTCAGTTCCCATGTCTGGAAGAATGGCGTCCAGTCGATGTAGCTCGCCAGTTGTGACACGTCATAGTGGTCGAAGCTGCGTGTCCCGAGAAAGCACGGACGGGTCGGACGATAATTCGTCCAATCGGGCTTTTCGGCATTTTCGCGGGCGCGCGCCAGGGGCAATCGCTTCTTTTCCGCTTCGCTCCGCGCATGGGCCGCCGCGACCTTCGCATATTCAGCCCGGATAGTATCCACATATCCCGACTTGGCGTCGGGCGACAGCAGGGAGGAAACAACACCTACGGCGCGGCTGGCATCGGTCACGTAGACCGCCTGTCCTTGGCTGTACCGCGGGTGGATCTTGACCGCGGTGTGAACCCGGCTCGTCGTTGCGCCGCCGATCAGCAGCGGAATGTCGAAGCCCTGTCGCTCCATCTCGGACGCCACATGCGCCATCTCGTCGAGCGAGGGGGTAATGAGCCCGGAGAGGCCGATGATATCGACCTTCTCCGCCACCGCCGTTTCCAGGATCTTCGTCGCGGGCACCATGACGCCGAGATCGATGATCTCGTAGTTGTTGCAGGCGAGAACGACACCGACGATGTTCTTCCCGATATCGTGGACATCGCCCTTCACGGTCGCCATCAGGACCTTGCCCGCGGACCGGCGGCCCTCCCCGCCGTTCAGGCGCTTCTCCTCCTCCATGAAGGGCAGGAGGACGGCAACCGCCTGCTTCATCACCCGCGCCGACTTCACCACCTGCGGCAGGAACATCTTGCCCGAGCCGAACAGGTCGCCGACCACGTTCATTCCCGCCATCAACGGGCCCTCGATCACGTCAAGGGGGCGCTTCGCCTGCAGCCTCGCCTCTTCGGTATCCGCCTCGATGAATTCGGTGATGCCGTTGACCAGCGCATGCTGGAGGCGCTTTTCAACCGGCCACTCACGCCAGGCAAGATCCTGCGCCCTGGCTTCCTTGCCAGCCGCACCACGATAGCGATCGGCCACTTCCAGGAGACGCTCGGTCGCATCCGCTCGGCGATTGAGGACGACGTCTTCGCAGGCCTCCCGCAGGTCCGGATCGATCGATTCGTAGACTGCGAGCTGCCCTGCATTGACGATGCCCATATCCATGCCGACCTGAATGGCATGGTAGAGGAAAACCGCATGCATCGCCTCGCGCACCGGCTCGTTGCCGCGGAAGGAGAAGGAAAGGTTGGAGACGCCGCCGGATATGTGCACCAGCGGCATGCGCTCGCGGATCGTGCGCGTCGCCTCGATGAAATCGACGCCGTAGTTGTTGTGCTCCTCGATCCCGGTCGCGACGGCGAAGATGTTCGGATCGAAGATGATATCCTCCGGGGGGAAGTTCACCTCCTCCGTCAATAGCTTGTAGGCGCGCTCGGAGATTTCGACCTTCCGTTCGTAGCTGTCCGCCTGCCCCTGCTCGTCGAAGGCCATGATGACAACCGCCGCGCCGTAATTGCGCAGGAGACGCGCCTGCTCGAGAAACTTCTCCTCACCCTCCTTGAGGGAGATGGAGTTGACCACCGCCTTGCCCTGAACGCATTTCAGACCCGCCTCGATGATCTCGAACTTGGAAGAATCGATCATCACCGGCACCTTCGCGATATCAGGCTCGGCGGCGATGAGATTGAGGTACTCGACCATGGCACGGCCGGAATCGATGAGGCCCTCGTCCATGTTGATGTCGATGATCTGGGCGCCGTTCTCCACCTGATCGCGCGCCACGACGAGCGCGGCGGCATAGTCGCCTGCGGTGATCAGCTTGCGGAACTTGGCGGAACCCGTGACATTTGTCCGCTCGCCGACGTTGACGAACGGAATGTCCTTGGTAAGCAGGAACGGCTCGAGCCCGGCGAGCGACATGACCGGTCTGTGCTCGGGTACCGTCCGCGGAGCGAAACCCGCAACGGCCTCGGCTATCGCCCGAATGTGTTCCGGCGTGGAGCCACAACAGCCGCCGATGACGTTGATCAGGCCTTCGCGGGCGAATTCCGCCACCTGCCGCGCCATGTCGGCCGGCGTCTCGTCATACTGGCCGAACTCGTTCGGCAGGCCCGCATTCGGATAGGCGCAGATGAAGGTGTCGGCCACACCCGAGAGCTCCTGCAGGTGCGGCAGCATTGCATCGGCGCCAAGCGCGCAGTTGAGGCCGATGGTGAATGGATTGGCATGCCGCACCGAGTACCAGAATGCGGAGGGCGTCTGTCCCGACAGGGTGCGTCCGGAGAGATCGGTGATCGTGCCGGAGATCATCACCGGCAGCCGTACCCCCTTCTCCGCGAAACGTTCCTCGCAGGCGAAGATTGCCGCCTTGGCGTTCAGGGTGTCGAAGATTGTCTCGATGAGGATAATGTCGGCGCCGCCATCGATAAGCCCGTCGATCTGCTCTCCATAGGCGCCCCTGAGGTCATCGAATGAAACGGCTCGGTAACCGGGATTGTTGACGTCCGGCGAAATGGATGCCGTGCGATTGGTGGGCCCGATCGCGCCCGCTACGAAACGCCGCCTGCCATCTTCCTTCTCCGCCCTGAGCGCGGCGCGCCGTGCAAGCCTCGCGCCATCTCGGTTAAGGTCATATACCGCGTTCTCCATCTGGTAATCCGCCTGGGCAATGCGGGTTGAGGAGAACGTGTTCGTCTCGATAATATCCGCCCCCGCCATGGCATACCGGTAATGGATTTCCTCGATCTCCTGCGGCTGCGTCAGGATCAGGA
>JAEWKX010000238.1 GCA_023393575.1 Pseudomonadota bacterium | reverse complement strand
TCGGCAATATCAGCATCTCGCTCGTCGGTATCGTCGGCGGGATCCTGCTGTTCGGCCTGGGCTACCTGCTGACCCGCTGGGTTCAGAAATGGGTGGACGGCAACGTGATGGCGCGCAGCCAGGTGGACGCCGGCGTGCGCAATTCCGTCAAGACCGGCATCGGCTATCTGGGCATGGGGCTTGCCGTCATCGTCGGCGTGTCGGCCGCCGGTATCGACCTTTCCAGCTTCGCGCTCGTCGCCTCCGCGCTCTCCGTCGGCATCGGCTTCGGCCTTCAGAACATCGTGTCGAACTTCGTCTCCGGCCTGATCCTGCTCGTCGAGCGCCCGTTCAAGGTGGGCGATCATGTGGTGACCGGCACGACGGAAGGCATCGTCAAGCGGATCTCGGTGCGTGCCACCGAGATCGAGACCTTCCGCAAGCAGTCGATCATCGTGCCGAATTCCGACCTGATCAACTCGCCGGTCGGCAACTGGACTCACCGCAACAGGATCGGCCGCTCGGAGGTGCCGATTTCCGTCAGCTACGATTCTGACCCTCGGAAGGTAATGGATATCCTGCTCGAGCTCGTGGAGCAGATCCCTGAAGCGCTCCGCAATCCCGAGCCGCATGTGGAATTCATCAGCTTCGGGCCGTCGTCGCTGAATTTCGAACTGCGCTTCCACCTCGCCGACATGAGCGACGGCCTGCGGATCCGCAACGACCTCCGGATCGCCATCCTGAAGCGCTTCCGGGAGGAGGGGATCGATATACCGTTTCCTCAGCAGGAGATCGTTTTCCACCGCGGCAGGCCCGTGGCGGAGGAGGCAGGCGACGTTCGCGGAGGGGCCTGAGCGGGTGCTCGCTCGTCGTCGCGACGAGCTTTTCGCATGTCGTATTCAGGCGTTTGGGTCGCGGCCCGCGGCGGCATAGTCCCCGAAGCACAAGATCCATCCGCCGCCGCTCCGCCGGTGCGGCCGACTCGAGGGGTTCGTTTCGATGAAGACACATGCGCGTGCCGTCGTGATCGGAGGCGGCGTGGTGGGCGTCTCGACGCTCTACCACCTGGCCAGGAAGGGCTGGAGCGACGCGGTGCTCATCGAGCGCAAGGAATTGACGTCCGGCTCGACCTGGCATGCCGCGGGCCTGCTGCCGCTCTTCAACCTGTCCTATTCCGTCGGCCAGCTGCACAAGTATTCCGTTCGCTTCTACGAGGAACTCCAGCAGGAAACCGGCATGAATGTCGGTTTTGCGAAGGTCTCCAACATCCGGCTTGCCCGCACCAGGGACCGCTGGGACGAGTACATGTATTACGCCGGCATCGCCGAAACGATCGGCGTGAAGGTCAATATCCTGACGCCGGAGCAGGTGAAGGAGGCCTGGCCGCTCTGCGAGACCGAGGGGCTGCTCGGCGCCATCCAGCACCCGGACGACGGCTACATCCAGCCGGCGGATCTCACCCAGGCGCTGGCGAAGGGCGCCCGCGCCCGCGGCGCCCCGCTCTACCGCAACACCACCGTCACGGCTATCGGGCAGCAGCCGGACGGCCTTTGGAAGATAACCACCGACAAGGGCGAGATCACCGCCGAGCACGTCGTCTCATGCACCGGCAATTTCGCCCGCAAGACCGGCGAGATGGTGGGGATCAACATTCCGGTCATTCCCGTCGAGCACCAGTATATCGTCACGGAGCCGCATCCCGCGATCCAGGAGCGTCGGCGCCAGGGTCTGCCGGAAATGGGCGTGCTGCGTGAATCCGACAGTGCCTGGTACATGCGCGAGGAGGCCGGGGGGCTGATCCTCGGTCCCTACGAGGTCGGTGCGCCGGTCTGCTATGTCGACGGCCCTTCGGCGGAGAGCGAGTACGAGCTCTTCCAGGAGGATCTCGACCGGCTGATGCCGCATATCGAGGCGGCGATCGCCCGTGTGCCGGCTTTCGGTGAAGTCGGCATCAAGAAGGTGTATAACGGTGCCATCGCCTATACGCCGGACGGCAACCCGATCGTCGGCCCGGCGCCGGGTCTGAAGAATTTCTGGCTGAACGAGGGGCACTCCTTCGGCATCACCGCCGCCGGCGGCGCCGGCTGGCAGCTTGCCGAGTGGATCGTCGACGGCGAGCCGACGGTCGACCTGATGGGCGTCGATCCCCGCCGCTTCGGCCCCTATGCGACCGAAGGCTACCTCATCGCCAAGAACGAGGAGGCCTATGCCAACGTCTTCACCATGCACTATCCCGACGAGGAGCGGGCCGCGGCACGGCCGCTGAAGACGACGCCGATCTACGACCGGCTGAAGAAGCTCGGCGGCGTGTTCGGCTCCGTCTATGGCTGGGAGCGGGCCAACTGGTATGCGCCGGAGGGCTACGAGGTGCCGAAGAGCGAGCTCGGCGTCGGCGCCGACGTCATCACCAGCCACAACCACGCACCTCCACTCGACGACGGACGCATCGTCGAGAAGTGGTCGTTCCGCCGATCGAACTATTTCGAGCACGTGGGCAACGAGGTACGAAACGTCCACGAGAATGTCGGCGTGCTGGACATGTCCCCCTTCGCCAAGATGGCGGTCTCGGGCGCCGGTGCTCGGGCATGGCTGGACTCGATCCTCGCCAACGCCATCCCGAAGAAGCGCGGCCGCATCGCGCTCTGCCACATCCTGACGCCGGCCGGCGGCGTACGGGCGGAGTTCACCGTCTACGAATGGGCGCCGGACCGCTTCTACCTCGTCTCCGCCGGCGGTCTCGAAGCCCACGACCACGACCTCCTGCAGCGCCTGGCGCCGACGGACGGCTCCGTCCAGCTCCAGCCGATCACCCAGAAATACGGCGTGCTGGTGCTGGCCGGGCCGAAATCGCGCGACGTGCTGAAGAAGCTCACCCGCACGAGCCTGGAGAACAGGGATTTCCCCTGGCTGACGGCCAGGCAGATCTCGGTCGGCGTTGCCACCGCGCATGCACTGCGGGTCAACTTCGTCGGCGAACTCGGCTGGGAGCTGCATCACCCGATCGAGATGCAGGCCTATATCTTCGACCGCTTGATGGAGGCAGGTGCGGAGTTCGGCATCAAGCCCTTCGGCATACGGGCGATGGGCGCGATGGCTGTCGAAAAGTCCTACCGCAATATGGGCCGCGAGCTCTCCATCGAATACAACGC
>JAEWKX010000230.1 GCA_023393575.1 Pseudomonadota bacterium | reverse complement strand
AAGCAGCCCCAGTCGCGTCCGTAGAGCGCATCCCCGCCGATGAAAATGATCGCGCCGGCGATGTAGCGGCCTGAGCGTTTTGCCATCACCAACAGGATGTCATCGGCCATCCGCTCGCCGATCAGTGAATAGAAGCTGCGGGTGAGGTAGGGGCGGCCCCACTTGCGGCTGCCGGTGTCCATGTAGAAGGCGAAGAACTGGTCCCAGATGTCCTCGGTCAGGTCGCTGCCGGTCAGCCAGTCGATGGTGATACCGTTTTCCACTGCAGAGCGTCGCTCCTTCTTCAGGGCCTTCCGCTTGCGTGAGGCGAGCGTGTCGAGGAAGGCGTCGTGGTCGGCATAGCCCGCATTGAGGAAGTGGAACTGCTGGTCGGTGCGGTGGAGGTAGCCGGCCTCATCGAAGAACGGCAGTTCTTCTTCCGGCAGGAACGTCACATGAGCGGAGGAGATGCCGATCTGCCGTGCCACCTGCTGCAGACCGGCTGCGAGCGTTGCCCGCACGGTGCCCTCGTCCTGGCCGTCCGCCATCAGCAGGCGCGACCCCGTCGCCGGCGTGAACGGGATGCTGCACTGGATCTTGGGATAATAGCGGCCCCCGGCGCGTTCGAAGGCATCCGCCCAGCCGTGGTCGAAGACGTATTCGCCCTCGCTGTGGCTTTTCAGATAGCCGGGAATAGCGCCCAGCAGGCGTCCGGCGGCGTCTTCCAGGAGCGTGTGATGTCCCAGCCATCCCGTCCTTGCGGTCGCGGAGCCTGAGTCTTCCATCGCGGAGAGGTAGGCGTGCGAGAGGAAGGGATTGTAGACGCCGGGTCCAATCTTCGAGGTCCCGGAAAGCTGCGCCCAGCGCTCCGGCGCGATCGCGGCAAACGTCTTCTCGATACGGATGGAAAGCGGCTCTGTCATCCTAGGCGGAAGCGGTCTCCCGTGGGTCGAAGCCCTCGAAGGTCATCTGGTCTGCATGAGTGTAGGTATGCGCGCGGGCATTTTCATCCCTGACGGTCCAGGTAATCACCGGCATGCCTGCCTGTCTCTGCGCGGTGACGAAGCTGTTGGGAAGGTGGCCGTGGTGATAGGAGATGAAGTCCAGCCCGAGATGCATGGCGTCGTCGTGGTGGAACAGATCCTCCGGTTTCATGCCCTCGGCCGTCAGGCCGACAGGGTAGGGAGAGCCGGCTTTCTTGAGATCCTTGAGGATGTGATGGTCGAAGCTCATCAGCGCGACCTTGCCCTCATATCCTTCCAATGCCTCCAGCACCGCCTCGGCAAAGCCGTCGTCCTCGCCGGCGCGGCCCTTTATCTCGATGACGAGCGGAACCCGGCCGGCAACCAGCTTCAGCATCTGCTTGAGGGTAGGGATCCGGTCTGAAGTCCCTCCGATCGCCAGCATGCCGAGTTCGGCGGACGTACGCTCGCGAACGTCGCCCCTGATGCCGCAGAGACGTTCGAGGTCATGGTCGTGGAAGACCACCGGCACGCTGTCGGCCGCCAGCTGGACGTCGCACTCGATGGCGAAGCCGGCCTCGACTGCGCGGGAGAAGGCGGAGAGGGTGTTCTCCCACACGGTTTTGTTCATGTCATGGTAGCCGCGATGGGCCACGGGCAGGTCCTTGATCCAACCGGGGCGGTTCATGCTTCGATCTCGATAATGGCGTCGATTTCCACGGAGGCGTTCAGCGGCAGCGCGGCCATGCCGACGGCTGCACGGGCATGCTTGCCGGCGTCCCCCAGAATCTCGGCGATCAGGTTGGAAGCGCCGTTGATGACGAGGTGCTGTTCCGTGAAGTCGGGCATCGAGGCGACGAAGCCGTTCAGCTTGAGGACGCGGCGGATTCGGCCGAGGTCGCCGTCGAGCGCCGCCTTGGCCTGTGCGAGGATATTGATCGCGCACAGTTCGGCGGCCCGTTGAGCGGCTGCGACATCGATATCGCGACCCACGAGACCGGTCACCGCAACTTTGCCGTTTTCGATCGGCAACTGTCCGGATAGATAGAGCGTGTTTCCGCTGATCGTATAGGGGACATAATTGGCGGCGGGGGCGGCCGCTGCGGGCAGGGTGATCCCCTTTTCCTTGAGGCGGCTTTCTATGGCTTCGGACACGGGCGACTCCAGTTCTGTTGTAAACGTCTCGAAAATCCGGCATTCAAAGGCGATAGCCTCGCTGAATGGCGTTCATATAACACCCTTGGTGAGTCCAACAGGAGATTGTGAATGATCAACCAGGGACGCGCAGCAATCCTTGCTTTGGGACTTGCCGTCGGATCCGCAGCACCGGCTCCGGCCGGCGTGGAAGGAGCCGCGGTTCTTCTGCCGCATCGCGCCGTCTATGATCTGAAACTGAAGGATTCGTCCGAGCGCTCCGGTATCGAGGGCATGAACGGCCGGATGGTCTACGAGTTCACCGGGGCCGCCTGTACCGGGTTCACGACCAATTTCCGCTTCGTGACGCGGATCAATACGGGCGAGGAAACCCGCCTGACCGATCAGCAGACCACCACCTTCGAGGACACGCAGAAGGGCGAATTCCGCTTCGAGACCAGGTCCTTCACCGACGAGCAGATGGACAAGGAGGTGGCCGGCGAGGCGCGGGAGGACGATACCAAGGTCAAGGTCGAGATCGAACGTCCTGATCCCAGAGAGGTCGAACTGGTCGCCAGTGCCTTTCCCACCGAGCACATGCTCGAGGTGATCAAGAACGCGAAAAGCGGAAAGCGCTTTTTCGAGACCCGGATATTCGATGGTTCTGAGAACGGTGACCAGAGCATGATCACCAATACGGTGATCGGACCGCAACAGACCCCCCAGCAGACGGCGGGGGACGACGCCGAGAGGGCGGGAGAATTCTCCAAGGCCGCCTACTGGCCCGTCACCATCGCCTATTTCAGCGAAGGGGCCGAGGGAGACGCCATGCCGGCCTATTCCATGTCCTTCAAGCTTTACGACAACGGCATCACTCGCGACCTGACGATGGATTACGGCGATTTCGTACTTAGCGGAAGTCTCTCCAAGCTGGAGGTTCTCGACAAGCCGGACTGCGACCCGAACCAGCCGCGGCCGTAAACCTGCCGGGCGGCACAATCGAAGGGGAACAGCATGAGCCCCGAATTCCTTCTGACCTCGCTCGTTATCATCGCCTCGCCCGGCACCGGTGTCCTCTACACACTGGCTGCCGGCCTCTCCCGCGGCGCCAGGGCCAGCGTGTTGGCGGCCTTCGCCTGCACGCTCGGGATCGTGCCGCACATCGCCGCGGCCGTGACGGGTCTTGCCGCCGTCCTGCATGCCAGCGCGCTCGCCTTCGAGATCATCAAGTATCTCGGGGTCGCCTACCTGCTCTACATGGCGTGGCGGACGATCATGGACCGCGGAACGCTTGCCGTGGACGAGCAGGCCGCCCCGCGCTCGGTACGCCGTACAGTGATCGACGGGATCCTGGTCAACATCCTCAATCCGAAGCTCTCGATCTTCTTCTTCGCGTTCCTTCCGCAGTTCGTCAGCCCGGCCGATGCGAACGCCCTGCCGATGATGCTGATGCTGAGCGGCGCGTTCATGGCGCTGACCTTCGTCGTCTTCGCCGGCTACGGCGTGTTCGCAGCCGCCATGCGCCGGCATGTCATCTCCCGGCCTGCGGTGGTGAACTGGATGCGGCGTGTCTTTGCTGCTGCCTTCTTCGCCATGGGCGCAAAGCTGGCGCTCGCCGAACGCTGAGCGAGGAGGGTCTTGCCGTTCCACGCCGGGGCCGCTATTGCGGCGCTCGAAGGATCGGATCAAAGAATGTCGGGAACCAACAGCGAGCGCGAACTCATAGCCGAGGGGCCGGCGATCATCCTCGTCGAACCGCAGCTCGGAGAGAATATCGGCATGGTGGCGCGCGCCATGGCCAATTTCGGGCTGGCCGAACTGCGGCTCGTCAATCCGCGGGACGGCTGGCCCAGCGAGAAGGCCCGTTCGGCGGCCTCCAAGGCGGATCACGTGATCGACGCTACGCGGGTCTTCGATACCCTGGAGGGCGCGATCAGCGACCTCAACTTCGTCTATGCCACCACCGCGCGAGAGCGCTACGGCTTCAAGCCGGTGCGGTCGCCGGTGATTGCCGCCACGACCTTGCGTGGGAAGTTCCAGGCAGGGGAGAAGACCGGGGTTCTCTTCGGTCGCGAGCGCTGGGGCCTTACCAACGAAGAGGTGGCGCTGGCGGACGAGATCGTCACCTTTCCGGTCAATCCGGCATTCGCTTCCCTCAACATCGCCCAGGCGGTGTTGCTGATGTCCTACGAGTGGATGAAGACGGGGCTGGACGACATGGCGGCAACGCCTTTCCAGCCGGTGGAACAGCGGCCCTCCACCAAGGAGCAGGTGCTCGGCCTCTTCGAGCATCTGGAAGAGGCGCTGGATGCGCGCGGATATTTCCACCCGCCCGCCAAAAAGCCGAAGATGGGCGACAACCTGCGGGCCGTCATCTCGCGCCGTGGCTTCACGGAGCAGGAGATCAGCGTGTTTCGCGGGGTGATCTCGTCGCTGGACCGTTTCCCGCGGCGTTGGCCGAGGAAGACGGGAAGCGCGGTGGAGAAGCCGGAGAATGACGACGCCTGACCTCAAGCCTGTGCTGATGTTCGATTCGGGCATCGGCGGCCTGACCGTGCTGCGCGAAGCGCGGGTGCTGATGCCGGAACGCCGTTTCGTCTACATCGCCGACGATGCCGGCTTTCCTTACGGCGGCTGGGACGAGGAGAGGTTGCGCGACCGCATCATCGGCCTGTTCGGGAGCCTCATCAGACAGCATGATCCGGAAATCGCCGTCATTGCCTGCAATACCGCCTCGACCCTGGTTCTCGGCGACCTGCGGGCAGCATTTCCCGAGACGCCATTTGTCGGTACCGTGCCGGCGATCAAGCCGGCGGCGGAACGGACGCGTTCCGGCCTTGTCGCCGTGCTGGCGACGCCGGGGACCGTGAAGCGGCAGTACACGCGCGACCTGATCGGCGAATGGGCGTCGAAGGTGCATGTCCGCCTCGTCGGCAGCGAGCGGCTGGCGGGACTGGCGGAAACCTATATGCGCGAAGGCTTCGTGGACGAGGCGGCTGTCGGGCAGGAGGTCGCTCCCTGCTTCATCGAACAGGACGGGCGACGTACCGATATCGTCGTACTCGCCTGCACCCACTATCCGTTCCTCGTCAACCGGATGCGCAAGACGGCGCCCTGGCCCGTCGACTGGATCGATCCCGCCGAAGCCATCGCCCGGCGCGCCCTTTCGCTCCTGCCGCAGGAGCGCCGCCCGCTGGAGCCGATTCCGACCGCGCCGGATATTGCCGTCTTCACTTCAGGTGACCCCGATCCCGCCATACGGCGGCTGATGCACGGGTTCGGGCTGCGGGCCTGAGCCTGCGGCGAGGTGTCTCTTGCAAAGCGGCAGGATCGGTGGCTTGCTGCTTCGGTCCGTCGAGAGAGTCGCTCCATGCCGATCGAAACCTGGCTCGCCTTCGTTGCCGCATCCGCCGTGCTGCTCGCCATTCCGGGCCCGACGATACTTCTGGTGATTTCCTATGCGCTCGGGCACGGGCGGAAGATCGCCTCCGCGACGGTCGCCGGTGTGGCGCTCGGCGATTTCACGGCAATGACGGCGTCCATGCTTGGGCTGGGCGCGCTGCTTGCCACGTCCGCTGTCCTGTTCACCGTTCTGAGGTGGGTCGGGGCTGCCTACCTGATCTACCTCGGAATCAAGTTGTGGCGGGCGCGGACATCAAACGCGGGAGTTCTCGACGCAGGGCAGGTCTCTT
>JAEWKX010000195.1 GCA_023393575.1 Pseudomonadota bacterium | reverse complement strand
GCGGCAATGCGCTAGGGGCCTATCATGCCGGCGCCTATCAGGCGCTTGAGGCGGCAGGTATCGGCCCTTCCCGCGTCGCGGGCGCGTCCGTCGGCGCTGTCGTCGCCGCCCTGATTGCCGGCAATGCGCCGGAGGACCGGTTGGACCGCCTGCGCCGGTTTTGGGAAAGGGCGTCCGCGCAGGATGGCCTTCTCCCTTTCATGGCCTCCGCACTTCCGCAGTCGCAGGAGAAATGGCTTTCGCTGTCGCGAACCCTCGCGGGCGGCCGCCCCGGGCTGTTCCACCCGACGCTCGCGGGGTTGTCGGCGCTCCTTCCCGGCGTCCCGTCGCCACCATTCCTCTTCGACACCTCGCCGCTGCGCCGGACGCTCACGGAACTCATCGATTTCGGCCGACTGAATGCTGGCCCCGTCCGGCTATTGGTCACGGCAGTGGACATCGAGACCGGAGAGGACGTCACCTTCGACAGTCATGCCGGCGGCATCACGGTGGAGCACATCATGGCAAGCACGGCCTTCCCGATCGCCTTTCCGCCGGTGAGGATCGAGGGGCGGGTCTATGTCGATCCCGGCGTCTCGGCAAACCTGCCGATCGCGCCGCTGTTCACGGAGGAAAGCGAAGACGACGTGCTGTGCCTGGCAATCGATCTGGTCCCTGCCACAGGCAAAGTCCCGCACTCCATGGACGAGGCCATCGGCCGCACCCAGGACCTCGTCTTTGCGAGCCAGAGCCGGCACGCGCTGCGCCGGCTTCAGGACAGCGCCCGGTCTCCTGCCAGCGGCAAGACGGCAATCCTCCATGTCTCCTATTCGGGCGACGGACAGGAGATCGGCGGAAAGTTCTTAGAGTTCTCGAGGGGCTCGATTGATTACCGCTGGTCTGCAGGACGGCGGGACATCGGCGCCGCCCTCTCCTGCGCGCGCATGCTCCCCCCGGCGCAAGGCCGTACAATCTATCGCATGATCGGCAACGAGCTAATCGCAATCGACCCGTAACGCGGGTTCCTTGCCAACGTTTGCGGGAGCCGGTTGGAAGATTGTGACGCCGCGCGAGACTAACACGGCCACCGACGGAGATCAGGCGTTCGAGCTGAGGATCTGCCAGCCGTCGTCGGAGGCCGTCCATAAACTGGAGCGAGCCCTGGAATATGCAGGAGCGGACTTCTTGCCCGAATCCAGCGGACTGGGGGTTGGTGTTCGATTGAAGTTCGACAGTGCGACGGCGCGACGACTGGCCATACTGGAAAACGAGGGCGGCATCGCCCGTCCCGACCGGATTACCTGGCCCTGACCGGGAACTGCCGGACCGCAGCGGCGCCTTTTCAACCGAAGCCTGCCAGCCTCTGCTCCACGAAGTGAACCGCAGCGGCGACGCCTTCTTCCGCCCGGATGGCGGTGCCGAGATCGGCGGCGCGGCATCGCATCGCCGGGTCATCCATCGCCCGGAAAGCCGTGGCGAGGTCTTCCGCCGTCATCTTCCGCTTGTCGAGCGCCACCGGGCCCACCCCCAGCTCGGCAATCCGACGCGCCCAGAACGGCTGGTCACCAAAGAAGGGGCAGAGTGAAGTCGGCTTGCCGGCACGAAGCGCGGCACCCGTCGTCCCGGCCCCGCCATGGTGGAGCGTCGCATGAACATGTGGAAGCAGCCTGTCATGGGGTGCGCCGGCAATGACATGCACGTCATTGCAAGCCCGAGCATTGCTCAGCGCTCCGCCCGCTGTCGCAAGCAGCCCGCGCTTGCCGGCGCGACGCAGACCATCGACCACCAGCTCGGTCAATCGTGCGGGATCGGAACCGGGCATGCTCCCGAAGCCGACATAGATGGGCGGCTCGCCTGCCGCGAGGAACGCTGCTAGATCCGGGTCAGGCTGCCAATCCGGGCTGTCGAGAAACCAGTAGCCGGTCACCGCCACCTCCGCCCCCCAGTCCCGCGGCTTCGGCACAACGTGAGGGCTGTAGGCGTAGAGCGTACCCAACAGCTCGGCAGGCTTGCTCCTTGAACCCAGCCCCAACATCTCGCGACGCCATGCACGAACAGTGCCCGGGAAAAGCATCTTGCTGCCGTGGATCATCAGGGCATGGCTTGCCCGATTGAGTGGCCCAAGCGAAGCAAACGGCAGGATCGGCGTCGGGAACTCCGAGGTCGGCGTGAACCCCGGCAGCGGCGAGGCCAGGAAAATCGGGAGGTCGAGCTTACCCGCAATGTGAGGTGCTCCCAGAGCCTTGGGATGATGAATGATGGCATCCGGGGCAAAATCCCGGGCCGCCGCCCATTCCGCATCGAGCAGGCTCCGCGCCAGGTGACGGTAATGCTTGAGCAGCTTGAAGCCGGCGCCGAAGCCAGCCCCGGCGCGGCCGATCATCGCCTTTGCCTCGGGTGACTCGAGGATCGCCAGGAACTCCGCCGGCAGCGGTGCGAATGCGAGACCTCGTGCACTCGCCATGTCCTCGAATTGCGCCGGCGCCACGATCAGCGCCTCGTGGCCATGCGCCTGGAGCCCAAGTGCCAGGGCGACCTACGGCTGGACATCACCGCGGGTGCCGAGGGTGTGGATGGAAATGCGCATGTCGGCCACTCCACATCAGGGACATGATTGACGCCGGAAGGTTGCCCTGTGCCAGAAACACCCACACCGAGAACGAGCCGGTCCCATAAAGACCCTGCCTCACACTCTCCCGCAGAAGGCATCCAGCGCCGAAAGCTTGACCACTCCGCCGTCCACCTCCGGTGCAAAGCCCGGCATGGGGATCGGCAGGCAGTTCCGCATCGGCACCGGCAGGGGGAAATCCTGCGCTTCGCGGGTGAGGTTGAACACAAAGAGCAGCCGCTCGCCCTCCCGCTCGCGGATGAAGGCGAGAAGGTCGAGGTTGTGCGTGTCGACGAAGGTCATTTCGCCATCGAGGAGCGGTGGATGCGCCTTCCGGAACGCCAGCGCTTGCCGGTAGTGGTGCAGCACCGAGTCCTGGTCCAGTTCCTGCACGTCGACAGCGGCGGCGGCATGCTCCGGCGGCACCGGCAGCCATGAGCGACCGGCCTCGGTGAAGCCCGCATGGTGCTTCTGCACCTCCCAGGGCATGGGTGTGCGGCAGCCGTCGCGCCCCTTGAAGGCCGGCCAGAAGCGGATGCCATAGGGGTCGGTCAGGTCCTCGAAGGCAAGCTCCGCCT
>JAEWKX010000175.1 GCA_023393575.1 Pseudomonadota bacterium | reverse complement strand
CAGAAGACAGTGCCCAGGACCTCACCTATATCGACCAGAAGCGGATGGAGCTTGCGCGTGCCCTCGCGGCCGAGCCGGAACTGCTGCTTCTCGACGAGTGGTTGGCTGGCCTCAACCCCACCGAGCTCCGTACGGGGATCGACCTTATCCTGTCGCTGAAGGAACGCGGCATCACGATCCTGCTGGTCGAGCATGTCATGGATGCCATCCGTGCTGTCTGCAGCCGCTGCGTCGTGATGAATGCCGGGCGCAAGATCGCCGATGCGCCGACGGCCCGGGCGCTTGCCGACCCGCATGTGGTGACCGCCTATCTGGGAGACGTCCATGCTTGAGGTCTCGAATCTTTCGCTCCACTACGGCCATCACGCGGCGCTCGATCATGTCGATATCCGCATCGGCAGGGGAGAAAGCGTTGTCATCCTCGGTGCCAATGGAGCCGGCAAATCGTCCCTGTTGCGGGCGATTGCAGGTGTCACCCCTGCTGACAGGGGGGCGGGCATCGTATTCGACGGGCGTCCGATCACCGGCCTGCCGGCACATCAGGTACTGGAGGCCGGCATCGCACTGGTGCCGGAGGGAAGAGGGGTCTTCGGCGACCTGACCGTCGAGGAAAACCTGACGCTGGGAGCTTACGCAAAACGCGCACGGGCCCATGCGGTGGAGAACCGGGCGTTCGTCCATGAACTATTCCCCAAGCTTCGGGAACGCGGCAGCCAGTACGTCAAGACCATGTCGGGCGGTGAGCAGCAGATGGTGGCGATCGGCCGGGCGCTGATGTCCAAGCCGGAACTGCTGATGCTGGATGAACCGAGCCTCGGCTTGGCACCCGTGGTCGTGGGTGAGCTTTTCAGGAGCCTTCGACGGATCAGAGAGCGGGGACTTGCACTTCTGATCGTCGAGCAGAACGTCAAGATGAGCCTTGCGATCGCTGACCGTGGCTATCTTGCCGAAGCCGGACGGATTACCGGTGAGGGCCGTGCGGATAGCTTGATGAACGATAAGGCCGTCCAGCACGCCTTCCTCGGCGGGGCCGTCTGAGCCGCGATAAATGAGAGCAGAGTGGAGAAACCTATGAGCATCTTGGGCCTGAAGATCGACAACGTGGAAATGGACGCTTCCGATGGGCGCCACTTCGAACGAATGAATCCCATTTCCGGCGAAGTGGCCTCGACTGTCGCCGCCGCCTCCGTAGAGGACGCCCGTCGTGCCGCCAACGCAGCGGCCAAGGCATTCCCCGGTTGGGCAGCGACAAGTCCCGGCCAGCGCCGCAAGCTTCTCAACGCAGCGGCCGACCGCCTGCAGGAGAAGGCTCAGGAGTTCGTCGCGGCTATGGCGGCCGAAACCGGCGCTACTACCGGATGGGCGATGTTCAACGTCGGGCTGGCTGCCGATATGTTGCGGGAAGCCGCCGCCATGACGACGCAGATCGCGGGCGAGATCATTCCCTCCAATCGGCCCGGCAGTCTTGCGATGGCTGTTCGCCAACCGGCCGGCGTGGTCCTGTCCATGGCACCATGGAATGCGCCGGTCATTCTTGGTGTGCGGTCGATCGCGATGCCGCTCGCCTGCGGCAATACGGTCGTCATGAAGACCTCGGAAATCTGCCCGCACACGCATCGTCTGATCGTCGATGCCCTTCACGAGGCTGGGCTGCCGGAAGGGGTTCTGAACGCGATTTCCAACGCACCGGAAGATGCCGGACTGATCGTCGAGGCGCTGATTGCCCATCCGGCGGTGCGCCGGATCAACTTCACCGGCTCGACCCGCGTCGGCCGTATCATTGCCGAGACTGCCGCCCGGCATCTGAAACCCGCCCTGCTCGAACTCGGCGGCAAGGCGCCTTTCGTGGTCCTGGACGATGCCGATATCGACGAAGCCGTCGCGGCGGCGTCGTTCGGCGCCTACATGAACCAGGGGCAGATCTGCATGTCCACCGAGCGTCTGGTGGTCGATGACAGGATTGCGGACGAGTTCGTTGAGGCGATGGCGGCGAAGGTGCGCACGCTGAAGGCGGGCGACCCGCGCCGCAGCGATTCCCCGCTCGGATCGCTGGTCGATCTGCGGGCCGCGCAGCGCGTCGAGGCGCTGGTGAAGGACGCGGTCTCCAAGGGCGCGGTACTGGCGGCCGGCGGCGGCGTCGAGGGTACCCTGATGGATGCGACGCTGCTCGATCGCGTGACCCCTGCCATGCGCATCTATGGCGAGGAGAGTTTCGGACCCGTGGCATCCGTCGTGCGGGTCGGCTCGATCGATGAAGCGGTCCGGATCGCCAACGATACGGAATACGGACTGTCCGCAGCGGTCTTCGGCCGGGATATCAATCGTGCGATGAGCGTAGCTCGTCGGATCGAGTCGGGTATCTGCCACGTCAACGGCCCGACCGTGCACGACGAGGCGCAGATGCCCTTCGGTGGCGTCAAGGATTCCGGCTACGGCCGCTTCGGGGGCAAGGCGGGTATCGCGGAGTTCACGGAGTTGCGCTGGATCACCGTCCAGGACGGTCACATCCACTACCCGATCTGAATTCTTCCGTAGGCCCATTACCA
>JAEWKX010000152.1 GCA_023393575.1 Pseudomonadota bacterium | reverse complement strand
GTCCAGGGAAGATCGCCAAGCATGCCGAGTGCATCGATCAATACGTCATGCCCCTTCCGGTGGATCAGTGATCCGACGCTCAGGATCACCGGCATGTCGCCGCCACCCGAGGCAAACGGTGCCGGATCAACGCCCGGAGAAGCAATCGCGATGGCTGCACGCGACACGCCATAATTCGTCTCGAGTTCCCGCGCAGTGGCAGCAGAAGTGACGATGGCGCCGCGCGCAAAGGAAAGCGCATATGCTTCGCGCCGGCGATACTCTTCCTGAACGGCCATAGGAAGGCCGGTCTCGAGTGCCAGCGGGTGATGCACCAAGGCGAAGAGCCGGATATCGCGATGCCGCCGGACGGCCCATTCATCCAGCACGCCGAAGGCCAGACCATCCACCAGCACAAGTGCACCGTCGGGAACCGCGTCGAGCACCTTTATCGCTTCCGCCAGGCGCTGCCGGTCGGCCTCCGGGAAGCCGCCGCCCAGGGGCACAAGCCGCACGTCCCAGCCCATGTGCGCAAGCTCTGCGATGATCCGGCGATCGTACCCGTATCCCCCTGTTCGTGCCTGGAGGTCTCCCGGGTAGGCGAAATAAAGCGTTCTGCTCACAGCTCCGCCTCATACCAGCCGCGCGCCGCATGCGACTCGTGCAGCAGCACCCGCAGCCGCCGGATACGGCTGCCGCCCTCACCGAGCCGGCCGCTCGCGATCGCATCAGCCAGCTGGTCGAAGATGTGCCTGGCCAGGAACTCCGTGGTGGTGACCTTGCCGCGGAAAACCTCGAGCTCATCCAGGTTCTGGTAGTTCAGCGGCTTTAGCACCGCCGCCAGCGTTTCCGTCGCCAGGCCGATGTCGATGGCAAGTCCGTTCTCGTCGAGATCCGCGGTGAAGAATGCCGCATCGACCACGAAGGTTGCGCCGTGCATGCCCTGTGCGGGCCCGAATACCGGTCGCGGCAGGCTGTGGGCGATCATGATGTGGTCACGGACCTCGACGGCGTACATGGCGTTCCTTTCAGTATCGAATGCGATGGCAAAGCGTATCCGGCGAGGCGATGATGCCGGGATAGGCCTCAGCGATATCGGCGAAGGAAGTCTCGCCGGATATCAGCACATCCAGCCGCTCGTCGGACAACAGCTCGAGCGCCTTGCGCAGCCGCCTTGCGAGGCTCCAGCGGGCACGGCGGCCGGCAGCGACGGATCCCACCTGGGAACTGACGATGGAGAGCCGCCGGACATGGAACGCGCCGCCGAGGCAGAGCGAAGCCGCTCTGTCTCCATACCAGCTCGCCTCGACGATCCGTGCCTCGAAGGCGGCATGGTCGATGGCGTCGGCGAGCGCTTCCGGAGCTGCTGACGCGTTGATGAGCACGTCGCAATCCACCGGCACTTCCTGCGGCAGGACGAAAGCCAGATCCAACGCGCTGGCCTTCGCTTCGCGCGCCGCAGACGTGTCGCAGATGACGGTTTCCGTACCCGGTATCCGCGAGGCAATATAGGCGGTCAGAAGTCCCACGACCCCCGCGCCGAAGACCGCGACACGGTCGCCGGGCAGGATGCCGGCGTCCCAAACGATATTCAGCGCCGTCTCCATGTTGGCGGCCAGAACGGCGCGGCCGGCAGGCACATGCTCCGGAATCGGATGAACATCCGCCGCGGCGACGCGGAACCAGTCCTGGTGGGGATGGAGACAGAAGACCGCCCGTCCAGAAAGGCTTGCCGGCCCTTCCTCCACGAGCCCCACCGCCGCATAGCCGTATTTGACCGGAAACGGCAGCCTCCCGCCCTGATGGGGGGCCTGCATCCGACGGTATTCGCTTTCCGGCACATGCCCTTCGAACACCAGTGCCTCAGTTCCGCGGCTGATACCGCTGAACAGTGTCCGCACCATCACGTCTTCCGGGCCGGGCGGCGGCAGCAGTTCCGTCCACAGTGCGCAGCTTCCTGCATCCTCGAACCAGAGGGCGGCAGCCCGGTTCTCATGCTCTGAAGCGCAACGGCTGGTGTCCGCGGTCGTCACGGTGTCTGGTCCTCCCCACGTGTCGGCGAACTTAGTGGGCATAACGGCCACGGCAAGATCGCCGGCATCCGGCAACTGGCGCAGGCATCACGTTTATTTGACGCTCCGGCCCGATCCGCCATCTGCCCGGCCGCGCAGAACATCCCATGTATTGCTGCCGAGGAGATCGTCATGAATACGTCACAAAATCTCTGCGGCGCGGAGGAAACGGCAGATGCTTAGTGATCTGGACGGAGGCCGATCCCTGAGGCCCAATCGGCCCTGGATGAGCCCACCTTCGCCTGTGCAAGTCCAGGCCGTGATCGTTCTGACGGCATCGGCCATGGCCGTCTTCCTCGCGGCGGAGCTGATGGGGCCGTCAGTCGGAATGAAGAGATCGGCCTCTTTCGCCGGCCTGATGATCTTCGCGCCGATCGGATTTCTTGTTCTTCGATATCTCTATCTCTATCCCCATGAAGCATTCGGGCCTGCGAACGCCACGACCACCTTCCGGGCCGCCCTTGCGGCGGGCGTCGGCGGAATTGTCACGGCCGTCCTCCCGTCGGGGCAGGCTCCCGCCTCCTCCCTACTCTGGGTCGTCACAGGCATTTCGGCCCTCTTTCTTGCATTGGACGGAATGGACGGTTTCCTCGCCCGAAGAAGCGGGACTGCTTCACGATACGGCGCGCGCTTCGACATGGAGGTGGACGCATTCCTTATCCTTCTGTTGTCGGCCTTGGCCGCAATTACGCACAAGGCAGGTCCGTGGGTGCTGATGGTCGGACTGATGCGCTACGTCTTCATCCTCGCCCAGTTGCTGATCCCGCAGATGCGCGGGCGCCTGCCGGATTCGCTGCGACGCAAGGTAATCTGCGTGTTTCAGGGGGCGGCACTCGCCGTCGCGCTGATGCCCGTCGTTGCCCATGCGGTATCAGCGCCGCTTCTCGGACTGGCTCTTGTATCGCTTACCTACTCCTTCGCAGCCGATGCGGCCTATCTGCTGGCCAAGCAGGAAGTCGCCAGTGAACCTTGAGGTCGCAGACACGATGGGACCCGTGCCATGCG
>JAEWKX010000101.1 GCA_023393575.1 Pseudomonadota bacterium | reverse complement strand
GCTCAGTTCGTGCTCGGCGAGGAACAGCGGAATAGCACCCACCAGCGAGAAGACGCCCCAGAGAAGGTTGACGAGCAGGAAGCCCAGGCGCTTGTTGAACGTGGGCGGCGGTCCGCGGGTGGCGAGTGCCGTCATGAGTGACAGGCCACCGACCATGAATCCGGAAAGGGCGAAGACCTGCCAGTCGCTGTTGCCGTAGTAGAGGTCGATCATGGCCGGCAGGAACATTGCGGTGGCCAGATACAGCCCGCACAGTGCCGCGATGTAGATGGCCGGGCGGAGGAGACTGGCGTTCAAGTTCTTGTCCCGGTTTCGCAGCGCTTCCGAAAGATGGTTTTGTCTCTCCCGGCAGGCTATGGCATAGCGGGACGCCAGATGAAATTCAATGGACGGAGCGGTCGTGACGAAAGAGGCTGTGGACGAGGCGAAGACGGCGTTGCGGGAGATATTCCCGGAAACTCCGCTGCAACTGAATGAACATCTCAGCCGCCGCTACGGGGCCGATATCTGGCTGAAGCGGGAGGACCTGTCTCCCGTCCGGTCCTACAAGATCAGAGGTGCCTTCAACTTCTTCCGCAAGGCGATGGCCGGCGGCGGGGAGGGAATGGCCTTCGTCTGTGCCTCCGCCGGCAACCACGCCCAGGGGTTCGCCTTCGTCTGCCGTCATTTCCAGGTGCCGGGGATCGTCTTCATGCCGGTCACGACGCCGCAGCAGAAGATCGACAAGACCCGTGTCTTCGGCGGCGAATTCATCACCATCCGGCTCGTCGGCGACATCTTCGACCAGTGCTATGCGGCCGCCAATGCCTATGCCGAAAAAACCGGCGGAGTGATGGTCCCGCCCTTCGATCACCCGGACATCATCGAGGGGCAGGCGACAGTAGCGGCCGAGATCATGGAACAGCTTCCGGAAGGAGTTCGGCCCGACATGGTGATCGTGCCGGTGGGCGGAGGCGGGCTCGCCTCGGGCGTCACCAGCTATCTCGGCGATCTGGTTTCAGACGAAGGATTTGTTCTTGTCGAGCCGCAGGGCGCTCCCAGCCTCAAGCGTAGCCTGGAAGAGGGCCGTCCCGTGCGACTGGCGAAGGTCGACAATTTCGTGGACGGCGCCGCGGTTGCCCGCATTGGCGACCTGAATTTCGAGACGTTGAAGCACTTTGGCCCGGACCAGGTCCTGCTCGCGCCGGAGAACGCCATCTGCGTGACGATTACCGAAATGCTGAACATCGAGGGTGTTGTCCTGGAGCCTGCCGGGGCCCTCTCGCTGACCGCCCTGGAAATGCTCGGGCCGGACCGGCTGAAAGGCAGGACGGTCGTCGCTGTCGTCACCGGCGGCAACTTCGACTTCGAGCGCCTGCCCGACGTCAGGGAACGAGCTATGCGCTATGCCGGGCTGAAGAAATACTTCATCCTCCGTTTGGCCCAGCGTCCGGGAGCATTGAGGGACTTCCTCAACCTGCTGGGGCCGGAGGACGATATCGCCCGCTTCGAATACCTCAAGAAGTCCGCCCGCAACTTCGGTTCGATCCTGATCGGCATCGAGACGAAGAATCCGGCGAGCTTCACGGGGCTTCTGGAGCGTTTCGAGGCGGCGGATCTCGGCTACCAGGACATCACCGACAACGAGATCCTTGCAAACCTCATTATCTGAGGCGTTCAGACCGTCGGCATCGGGTCCGCATTCCGGTGCGCGACGGCTTCCGGGCGCCGGTCCTTTATGTTAGGCATCGCCATGGCTTCGTTTCTTTCCGGTATTTTTTCGCTCTTTTCCGGCTCCGCAAAGACGGAGGCCCCGGCAGCGGCCGCGGAGCCGCAGATGCATGGGGACTACGTCATCCACGCGGCCCCGATACGCGAGGGGAGTCAGTTCCGGCTTGCGGGGCGCATAGAAAAGGATGTGGGCGGAGAAATATTCGTCCGGCATTTCATCCGGGCCGACGTTTTCACCTCCATCGACGAAGCGATGGACTGCACATTTCGCAAAGCGCGGCAGATCATCGACCAGAACGGAACGTCGCTGTTCTCCGACGGCGAGAAATCCCGTAGCGCGTGAGCCAAGTCGCGCTCCTGGCGATTGTGTCCTTCCCCTGATTCTCAGGGGCGCTGCCAAACCAAAAAATCAAAGCATCCGCGGTAGATACGCGCCGTATCTTAACGGCAATTCTTATTTTTGGTTCTGCTTGTCATCGGATATTAGGACGGCGTAATCCTGACGGAGAAGTCGAATTTCGGCATGCTCGGCGGGCTGGTCGCGGTGACTGTCTTCTGCCGGGCCCGCCTCGGCCTCTGCGGGCGGGCGAGTATCAGGCAGCGTTCCGGATCTCGCTGAGGCGGCCGGTTGAACCAGCCGCCCGATCTGCAAATGTCAGGCGGCGAGCGCCAGCTTGCTGATGCGTTCCTGGACATCTGCCATCGTCTTGTCGATGGCCTCCTGGCCGAAAGCGAGGCCCTCGACCTGTACGACCTCGATATCCGTCATGCCCAGGAAGGCGAGCACTGTCTTGAGGTAGGGGATCGCATGGTTCATCGCGGCTGCCGGACCCTGCGAATAGATGCCGTCCGAAGCGACGACAAGATAGATCTTCTTGCCGGTCGCGAGGCCTTCCGGACCGCTTTCCGTGTAACGGAACGTCTTGCCCGAGCGGGCGATATGATCGATCCAGCTCTTCAGGGTCGAATAGATGTTGAAGTTGATAAGGCCAGTGGCGATCACGACCGTATCGGCGGCCAGCAGTTCATCGACCAGAACATCCGACAGGACGGCAGCGGCGGCTTCCGCTTCCGAGCGGCTTTCGACGGGCTTGCGGATGGCGGAAGTGAAAACCGCATCGATGTGGGGCAGGGGATTGGTCCCCAGATCGCGCCGGGTGATCGTCTTGTCGCCGGCTGCGAGGGCGTCCGCCAGCTCGCGTGCGACCTTGGTGGACCGGGAGGTTTCGCCGCGGGGGCTCGAGGTGACGAGAAGGATGGACGACATGTTGCTGTTCCTTGCGTGTCTTGGCTTCGGCTTGGGAGGTCATGGGCGAGGTGGATCCCGCTTGCCCTCAGATAGATGTGGACTCCCATCGATTGAACCGGGATAATGTCGAAGGTAACCATCGAACATTTGGATGGATGTAATGGACGCTAATCCCACTCTGGACCAGTTGCAGGTCTTTCTGGCGATCGCGGAAACCGGCAGCTTCTCGGCGGCGGCGCGGATGCTCAATCGGGCGCAATCGGTGATCAGCTACACGGTTGGTAACCTGGAGGCGCAGTTCGAGGTGCCGCTCTTCGAACGCGGCGGTCGGCAGCCGAAGCTGACGGAGGCGGGGCGCGCCATGCTGCCGGATGCCCGGCGGATCGTTGCCGACCTGCAGGTGATGCGGGCGCGGGCGAAAAGCATGAAGCAGGGCCTCGAGCCGGAGCTTTCCATCGCCGTCAGCGTCATGATCCCGTCCGATGCCATGGTGAGCGTGCTGCGCGAGTTCGGCCGGCGTTTCCCGATGGTGTCGCTGAGCCTCAACGTGGGCGAGCTCGGCATGGTGATGGACATGGTATCGACGGGGCGCGCGGGTATTGGGCTTGGTGGGGCGCTGCTGAAGCCGGACGATACGATCGTGGCGGAGAAGATCGGCCATTCCTTCATGCTTCCCGTGGCGGCGGCCGATCATCCGCTCGGACGGATCGACCGGCCGTTGACGCTGAGCGACGTGCGCGAGGAGACGCAACTCGGCGTCACCGACGCTTCCGGGCTCACAAAGGGCCGCGATTTCAACGTGCTGTCCTATAAGACCTGGCGGGTGGGCGACATAGCCACGAAACACCAGCTCATTCGCGGCGGTCTCGGTTGGGGTGGTTTGCCGGCCTCGCTGGTACGGGAGGATCTGGATGCCGGGCGCCTCGTGGCATTGCGGCTCGATGCATATGAACAGGGAGAATATCCGATCTATGCGCTGCGGAAGGTCTCCAATCCGTCCGGTCCCGCCGCCGCCTGGATGATTGAGGCCTTCCGGGAGCGATTGTCGAATTGCCCCCGCCCGGCCCGAGTAATGGGCCTGCGCAAGGCGGCGGAGCGGCCGGCAGCCGACGGGGTG
>JAEWKX010000066.1 GCA_023393575.1 Pseudomonadota bacterium | reverse complement strand
CAGCAGCCGGTCGCTCTCGACGTGGCATCGCTGAACAAGAAGAACGTAAGGAGCGCCTGATAATGGCCGATCTCTCCTCTCTGAAGGATCTCGCTCCGGCGGCCGAAAACCAGGCTCCGGTTCACGTCCGCAAGGTCGATGCACAGGGCCGCTCCTACGCGACCGGCAAGCGCAAGAATGCCGTCGCCCGCGTATGGGTCAAGGCCGGCTCGGGCAAGATCATCATCAACGGCAAGGACTTCTCCGCCTATTTCGCGCGGCCGGTCCTGCAGATGATCCTGCAGCAGCCGCTCGTTGCCGCAGCCCGTACCGGCCAGTTCGACATCGTCGCCACGGTTGCCGGCGGTGGTCTCTCCGGTCAGGCCGGCGCCGTTCGCCATGGCGTCTCCAAGGCCCTCACCTATTTCGAACCGGGCCTGCGCTCGGTCCTCAAGAAGGGTGGCTTCCTGACCCGCGACTCGCGCGTCGTCGAACGCAAGAAGTACGGCAAGGCCAAGGCCCGTCGTTCGTTCCAGTTCTCCAAGCGCTGATCGCTGCCGGATTTTGGAATTCAGAAAAGGCGGGGCCTCGGCTCCGCCTTTTCTTTTTGGCTGCCGTCGTTCAAGATTCCGCTCCAACTCGTTCCAACAGGTTTCGCGCGTCATGCCCGGAAAGACCATCGACCACGCCTTCACCGCGACGCACCCTACCTCCGCGGCCACCGATCCGACCTATGCGGGTGCTCTTTCCTTCATGCGCCGGCGGTTCAGCAAGGACGTAAGCGGGGCCGACGTGGTGGTCTGGGGCATTCCCTTCGACGCGGCCACGTCCAACCGCCCCGGTGCCCGCTTCGGGCCGCAGGCGATCCGTCGCGCATCGGCGATCTTCGACAATGATCCGCAATATCCCTTTGGGCGCGACCTGTTCGCCGAGATGGCGGTCGTGGACTACGGCGACTGCCTGCTCGACTACGGCAATCATCAAAAGACACCCGCGGCGATCGAGCGGGAGGCCGCAGCCCTCATCGCCGACGGCGCCTTCCTGCTCACGCTGGGCGGCGACCATTTCATCACATGGCCGCTCCTGAAGGCACATGTGGCCAGACACGGCCCGCTGGCGCTCGTCCAGTTCGACGCGCATCAGGACACCTGGTTCGACGACAACAGCCGCATCGACCACGGCTCCTTCGTCGCACGTGCTGCTCGCGAAGGCCTGATCGATCCCAGCCGCTCGATCCAGATCGGCATCCGCACCCATGCGCCGGAAGATTGCGGCATCCGCATCGTCCCCGGGCACGAGGTGGAGGAAATGACGGCAGGAGACATTGCCGACACCATCCTGCGGCATACGCAAGGGGTGGCCTGCTATCTCACCTTCGACATCGACTGCCTCGATCCGGCCTTCGCGCCCGGCACCGGAACACCGGTCGCGGGCGGGCCATCGACCGCGAAGATCCTTTCCGTGCTGCGCAAGCTCCAGGGGCTGGATATCCGCGGCGCCGACGTGGTGGAGGTGGCACCGGCCTACGATCATGCCGACGTGACCGCCATTGCTGGCGCCACGGTCGCCATGTATATGCTCGGGCTGAGAGCCGAGCGGCTTTCCGAAGGGCGTTGAAACAACGGGCGGAAGCGCGCAGAATGATCGGCCGCCCGGGACAACGGAAAAGACAGGACTGAAAAGATGGCGAAGATCTTCATCGACGGCGAACACGGCACGACGGGTCTGCAGATCCGCACGCGCCTGGCTGCCCGCCGCGATGTCGAACTATTGTCCATTCCGGAAGCCGAGCGCCGCAATGCGGCGATGCGCGAGGACCTGCTCAACAGCGCCGACATCGCCATCCTGTGTCTCCCCGACGATGCCTCGCGCGAGGCTGTCGGCATGCTTTCCGGCAACAATCATGTACGGGTGATCGACACCTCGACCGCCTATCGCGTCGATCCGGACTGGGCCTACGGTTTTGCGGAGATGGACAAGGCACAGGCAGCGAAAATCAGGGACGCCCGATTCGTTGCCAATCCCGGCTGTTACCCTACCGGGGCGATCGGGCTGATCCGGCCGCTGAGGGCTGCGGGCATATTGCCCGACGGCTATCCCGTCAGCGTCATGGCGGTTTCCGGCTATACCGGCGGCGGCAAGCAGATGATCGCGCAGATGGAAGACCAGGCCCGCGAGGACGCCATCACCGCGAACCACTTCCTTTATGGACTGTCCCTGAAGCACAAGCATATGCCGGAGATGACGGTGCATGGCCTCCTCGACCGTGCGCCTCTCTTCTCGCCGTCTGTCGGACGTTTCCCGCAGGGAATGATCGTCCAGGTTCCGCTCTTCCTCGATGGACTGAAGAACGGTTTCACGCGCGAGAGCATCCACAAGGCACTCGTGGCTCATTATGCCGGCCAGGAGATCGTCGAGGTGGTCGGACTGGAGGAGATGAAGTCCCTCGCCCGCATCGATGCCGAGGAACTGGCCGGCAAGGACACGATGAAGCTCTTCGTCTTCGGCAGCCCCGGCGGCGAGCACGTCAACCTGGTCGCGGTCCTCGACAATCTCGGCAAGGGTGCCTCGGGCGCCGCCGTCCAGAACATGGACATCATGCTGTCGGCGTGACTGCCTCGGCTTCCGTGGTGAAGGACCTGAGAAAGGCCGCTCTCGTGGCCGTCGTTCTTTGTCAGCTCCCGACTTCCACCGCCACCTCGCGGGGATATTCCCCGACAAAGCCCCGCCAGTGGGCGATCGCGAAGCCCAGGACGATCAGCGCCATGCCCTGGTGGGCGAGCGCCGTGTGGAGGTGGACCTGCGACAGGAGCGTCATCACGCCGATCGCCGCCTGGAGCAGGATCAGGCCGAACAGCACCACCGAGCGGCGCATGTGGGTCGTACCCGGCGCGTCCCGCAGCATCGTCACCATGTGCCAGAGGGCCACCAGGAGCAGCGTGTAGGCCCCCATACGGTGCACGAACTGCACCGTCTTCGGGTTCTCGAACAGGTTGATCGACCAGGGCTCCTGAACGAAGAGGCCACCGGGGACGATGGCACCGTCCATCAGCGGCCAGGTGTTGTAGCTCATGCCCGCGTCGAGGCCGGCCACGAGCGCGCCGAGATAGATCTGGACCAGACAGAGGACGGCCACGGCGCTGGCGCCGGCCCTGCCCCGTCCGGCGGGCGCATGGTCGTCGCTGTGGGGCGAGAGCCCGCGCATGATCCAGACGCAGGCCGCGAAGATCAGGCAGGCGATGGTCAGATGGACGGCAAGCCGGTACTGCGAGACGCTGGTCAGCTTGCTCAGGCCGGAGGACACCATCCACCAGCCGATGAAGCCCTGGAAGCCACCCAGCGCCAGAAGCCCCACGAGCGGTCGGCGGATGCGGCGCTCGATCCGCCCCGTCAGCCAGAAGAAGAGGAGCGGCAGGGCAAAGACGACGCCGATCGCGCGGGCCAGGAAGCGATGCACCCACTCCCACCAGAAGATGCCCTTGAACTCCTCCAGCGTCATGCCCTTGTTGATCTCCTGGTATTGCGGGATGCGCTTGTAGAGATCGAACTCCTCCTGCCACTCCTCGACGGAGAGTGGCGGGATCGCCCCATGGATCGGCTTCCATTCGGTGATCGACAGACCCGAGCCGGTCAGACGCGTGGCGCCACCGACGATGACGAGACAGAACAGCGTGAAGATTACGAAGCCGAGCCAGATCCGCACCAGCTTGCGATCGCGCTCGCGCTTCCGTGTTCGCCCGAAGATTTCCACTGCTGTTACGCCGGCCGTCGACATCGTCACTCCTGGGGGAAATGGCGAGGCAGTCAAAATGCCCCATTTTCAGGCGTTGATTTGCCCCATGCTCCCATGCAAAACAAGCCCTCGCGCTTTGCGGCATGCCGTCGCGGCGGTTTCAGGCGCAGATATCGGGAGAAAAGAATGCCGCCACGGCTGCGGAGCTTCATCGGAACGATCCTGATCATCATCCTGGTGATCGTCTATGCGCTCGTCGCCACCACGATCGCAACGCTGACGCTCGCCACCTATCCGTGGTGGGTGCACCTGCTGTATTTCCTGTTCTCCGGTCTTCTATGGATCCTGCCGGCGATGTTCATCATCAAATGGATGGCGGGCCCCGTGCGCCGGGGCGACTGAGACGGAAATTTTCCGCCGGTTAACCACAGTCGCCAAAGTTCCCTTGCGCGAAAGCTCCCGTAAACTCGCTTCAAGCGATATCGTCCTATCCTTTGCCGTCCATAACTCACGGGTAGCGACATGCCGGGTCGGAACGTCCAGGCTATGCTTGATCTGGAAAGCCCATCACATCGTGCACCGCCGCCTCCCGAGCCTGGAGCGGTGACCTTCGACGTCGTCACCGCACCGGCGCTGGTCGAGGCGGAGTGGCGCCACCTTGCCGATCTGTCATGCAACTCTCTCCACCAGAGCTTCGACTGGGCTTGCGCCTGGTGGCAGGCGCGGCGTCTGATACCGCTGATCCTGCGGGGACGCCATGCCGGCCGCACGGTGATGCTGCTGCCGCTCGAAATCGTCCACCGGTTCGGGTTGCGCCTCGCACGGTTTCCCGGCGAACGCTTCAACAACCTGAACACCGGCCTGTTCAGCGACGATTTCCCGGAACCGGATGACGGACAGGCGGGCAGCCTCATTGCCTCCATGCGCCGGGCGCTGGCAGCACATGCGGATATTCTTCTCCTCGACACACTGCCGGCTTCGCTCGGCGGATCGCCGCATCCGTTGCGGAAGTTGATGACGGTCGAGCATCCGGACCACTCGTTTCAGTTGCCGCTCCGGGCCACGATGGACGAGACCGTCGCACAGCTCAACGCCAAGACCCGGCGCAAACGGTTCCGGAATCAATGCCGCAGGCTGGAGGCGGTGGGCGGCTTCGACCACGACTGCCCGACAAACCGGCAGGAACAGCACGAACTGCTCGAGCTGTTCTTCCGACAGAAGTCCGAGCGGCTGGCGAGCTTCGGGCTACGGGATGTCTTCCGTCCGGCCGAAGTACGGAGCTTCTTTCACGATCTCGTGGACCGCTCCGAAACCGGACCGGATTTCCCCCTGCGCCTGCATGCACTGCGGCTGTGTGGTGAGCATGAGGGAAGAATCGTCGCCATCGGCGGCCTGTCGCGGAAGCGCGGCCATGTCCTTTGCCAGTTCAGTTCGATCGACGACAAGCTGTGCCCGGACGCCAGCCCCGGCGAACTGCTGTTCTGGCTGATGATCGAACAGTCCTGCCGGGAGGGTGCAACCGTCTTCGACTTCGGTCTCGGCGACCAGCCCTACAAGCGCAGTTGGTGCACGCAGGAGACAACCACCTATGACATCCTTCTGCCTCTCTCCTGGAAAGGCTCCCTCGCCGGGCCGGTGCTTGTTGCGGCAACGCGCCTGAAGAAGGCGGTCAAGAAGAACGCGTCGCTCTACTCGCTGGCGCAGCGGTTGCGGACCGCATTTCCTTGATTGGCATTGGTCGGAACGGGAAACCGGTCACGCTGCCTGCTGGCGTCGGCCGGACACCGCACCGCCGGACTGCATCACGAGCAGGTTGGTATATCCGGCCTCGGCAAACGCCTTCAACTGATCGAGAAAAGCCTCATCGGCAGGGTTGCCGACGGAGAAGATGATCTCCCCGTGCAGGCCGCGGCAAAGGCGGGAGATGCCTTCCAGATCTGCCGGTCCGCATTCTACAAGCACATGATCGTACGCTTCCGCCAGCGCATCGATGATCATCACAAGACGGTCTATTCCCTTCATCGCGGTCGCGGCATCGGCCCTCCCCCGTGG
>JAEWKX010000145.1 GCA_023393575.1 Pseudomonadota bacterium | reverse complement strand
CAAGTACCCAAAGTGTAGCGCCACGCATGAGATAAGGCCTATCCTCGCCTTATCTTGTTGAAGGCGAAGAGGTTGCACCGGACAAAACCTGCTTCAGGAAGCGCAACAATGTTCAGATCAGCCGTGTAGAACAGAGCAATGACGATAACCGCACTGAATCGTCCCCCGCCCTTAACCATTGGTTAATCGTAGCTGGTGCTAACATACTCTACAGGCGGGTTCGCGTATTGATTTGCCACGTCTTTTCCCCATGTTGATGAGAAGGGCGTTGTCGTGTCGGTTGCGAGTGCTTGGATGTCACGTGTCTGCACGGGATTGATGATCGGAGCGGCAGGAGTTGGTTGCAGTTCCACCGGCACGGTGACGCGTCCCGTGTCTCCCGCTCTGGTCGCCGACGAACAGGCGCTTGCGTTGCCGCCCCCGGGCGGGCCGGCGATCATCGGCGTGGTGGAACGTCCGCGCGGCAACGGCGTCGAACAGACGATCTCTCTAGCCACCACCTCGCGCGTCACAGGCCAGAATTACCTAAAGATCGAGTTCTTCGGTCCCGATGTGTCACGCGGGGAGACGGCCAAGTTCAGGACGGTCAACGAGCGCGTCATCTTGCGGGAAGCAGCTGCGGCCGTTCCAGGAGTTCGCCTTTCGCGCCGCTCGACCTTTCTGCAAAACAGCTACGGCCCCTTCGCCTACGCCGCCGGGCGCAGCGCCTTCGGGGACAGCTGCATCTATGCCTGGCAGCAGATCCGCGCAGGGACGGCCTCCGACGGAATCGGGCGCAACTTCGGAATGATCCAGGTGCGCTGGCGGCTTTGCGACACGTTCGCAAGCGAGGAGCAGCTTTTAAGCGCCGTCTATGGCTACACGATTACCGGCACCTTCGATGGGAAGGCTTGGAACCCTTTCGGGGAACCCAATCGAGTCGACCTCCGCCTGGGCGAAACAGGCTATCCGATCTACCCCCAGAATGACACATCCCTCGCAGGCCTGCCGATAGGCTATGCCGGAGGGGTGGACCTTCGCTCCACAGCGGCCGTCTCAGCGCGTTCGGCGCGCAGGCCCGTACTGCCTCCGCAGCCTGCGGCAAAGAACGAAGCCCGTGAGGCCGGCCCACGCATTCCGACTCCCGATCAAGTGACACGAGCAGCCACGGACCCTTCCGCGGCGACCCAGGAACAACAGAGGGCGAAGCGACCAGCGGTTACGGTCCCTTCACCGACGAGTTTATAGCCGTCCCGGCCATGATGGCCGGCGTCAACAACAGGCGTATTTTCGGTCGTACCCGCGGCCGGCTCCTTGGCGCCGAAGGATGTCAATGCAGAGAGCCCGTAGCGTATTCTTGTGGGCGGTCGTGGCGATCTTCGAGATCGTCCTGATCACACTCCCAGTCAGCCTTCAGGCTCAACTGATCGCAGGCATCAGCGTCGTCACGCTGATGGGCGCCATCAAGGTCCTCAATGCTCAGGGCACATGGCGCCTGGTTTCGCTGGCGCTCGGCACCGGCATCGTTTTGCGCTACGTCTACTGGCGCACCACCGAAACACTGCCGCCGATCGATCAGATCCAGGATTTCATCCCGGGGATGCTGCTCTATCTCGCCGAGATGTACAACGTACTGATGCTGGCGCTCAGCCTTTTCATCGTCGCGATGCCTCTGCCGCCGCGCCCTGCACGCACGGATGCGGTGGAGGATTTTCCCGATGTCGACGTCTTCATTCCCAGCTACAACGAGGATGCAAAGCTGCTGGCAAACACGCTGGCGGCGGCGAAGGCGATGGATTACCCCGCAGAAAAGCTGCATGTCTGGCTTCTGGATGATGGCGGCACCATCCAAAAGCGTCGCGCCGCCGAGGTGGCCTCCGCGGAGGCCGCACGCGAGCGACATCATGAATTGTTGGATCTATGCCGGGCGCTGGGTGTCAACTACCTGACCCGCGAACGCAACGAGCACGCGAAGGCGGGAAATCTCAACAACGGTCTTGCCCATTCCACCGGTGAACTGGTGGCAGTCTTCGATGCAGACCATGCGCCGGCGCGTGACTTCCTGCGCGAGACGGTCGGTTATTTCGGTGACGACCCGAAGCTCTTTCTCGTCCAGACGCCGCACTGCATCATCAACCCGGATCCGCTGGAACGCAACCTACAGACTTTCGATACGATGCCGAGCGAGAACGAGATGTTCTACGGCATCATCCAGCGCGGGCTGGACAAGTGGAACGCCGCCTTCTTCTGCGGCTCAGCCGCGGTCCTGAGCCGCCGTGCGCTGGAACAGGCGGGAGGCTTCTCCGGCCTCAGCATCACGGAAGACTGCGAGACGGCGCTGGCGCTCCACAGCGCCGGCTGGAACAGCGTCTATATCGATAAGCCCCTGATTGCCGGGCTGCAGCCCGCCACCTTCGCCAGCTTCATCGGCCAGCGCAGCCGCTGGGCACAGGGAATGATGCAGATCCTGCGTTTCCGCTTCCCACTCTTCAAGCGCGGGCTGAGCATGCCGCAGCGCCTCTGCTACATGTCATCGACGCTTTTCTGGCTGTTCCCCTTCACCCGCGCGACCTTCCTGTTCGCGCCGCTGTTCTACCTGCTCTTCGACCTGCAGATCTTCATCGCGTCGGGCGGCGACTTCCTGGCCTACACACTGTCCTACCTGATCGTGAACCTGATGATGCAGAACTACCTTTACGGCTCGTTCCGTTGGCCGTGGGTGTCCGAACTGTACGAATACGTGCAGACCGTCCACCTCCTTCCGGCGGTGATTTCTGTCATGCTCAATCCGCGCAAGCCGACCTTCAAGGTGACCGCCAAGGACGAATCGATTGCCGTCAGTCGCCTCTCGGAAATCAGCCGCCCCTTCTTCGTGATTTTTGCCGCGCTGGCGATGACCACTGTTTTTGCCGTCTACCGAGTCTATGCCGAGCCCTATAAGGCAGACATCACCCTCGTCGTGGCTGGCTGGAACGTTCTCAACCTTATCCTCGCAGGGTGCGCACTCGGCGTCGTTGCGGAGCGGGGCGAAAAGGCCGGATCGCGACGGGTCAAGCTCCAGCGGCGATGCGAGGTGGTGATCGATGGCCACGCCTATACGGCGTCTATCGAAGATGTATCGGTAGGCGGCGCTCAGGTGCATATCTTCGACAAGCAGCTTCGAGGGCTCACCAAGGGCAAGGAGGCCCTCTTGCGCTTCCAGCCGCACGGCATGGCGACGAAGGAGACGCTTCCGATCGTGGTGCGCAGCGTCGAGCCTTCGGGCGACCTTACGACGATCGGCTGCCAGTACCAGCCCGCCGGGCCGCTGGACCACCGCTGGATCGCCGATCTGATCTTCGCCAATTCCCGGCAGTGGTCGCAATTCCAGGAGTCGCGGCGGCGCAACCCGGGCATCGTGAAAGGCAGCCTGATGTTCCTGAGCGTGGCGCTCTACCAGACGAGCCGCGGCCTCGTTTACTTCCTGCGCGGCCAGGGAAGCGCCAAGGCTGCCGGGCAGGAGCGTGCACGATGACGCGTTACCGCTCTCTGGTCGTCGCGGTCGCGCTTTGCGGGTTCCCTGCGATCGTGCTGGCCCAACCGGCACCCTTCGACATGTCGCCGGAACGCCCGGCGAGCCAGGCAGAGGTTCCTCAGCCGCAGAGACCGCGGCCCGTCGCTCCGAGGGCGCC
>JAEWKX010000034.1 GCA_023393575.1 Pseudomonadota bacterium | reverse complement strand
GAGGCAGCCGTCGCCATGGGCCTGCCCACCTGGCAGATCCTTACCCGGCACGTTCTGCTCAACCTCGCCTCCCCGATCCTGGTTCAGGCAACCTTCGTCTTCTCCTCGGCGATGCTGGCGGAGGCAAGCCTCTCCTTCCTAGGCGTCGGCGTTTCCACCGACATGCCCACCTGGGGCACGATGCTGGCATCGGGCCGCGAATACATGAACAACGCCCCGTGGCTGATGGTGTTTCCGGGCCTCGCCATCGTGTTCTCGGTTCTCTCACTGCAATTGCTGGGAGATGGCCTGCGCGATTTCGTCGACCCGCGACTGGCCAAGGAAAGCTGATCATGACTGATGCCACGACCACTGCTCAGCCAGTGCTTGTCGTCGAGGACCTGACGACCTCGTTCAAGACACCCGACGGCTGGAAGGCCGTCATCCGCAATATCAGCCTGCATGTCGATGCAGGGGAGACGGTCGCCATCGTCGGCGAATCCGGCTCCGGCAAGAGCGTCACGGCACTGTCGACCATGAGGCTCCTGCCGGCCGGACGCTCGCGCACGGAAGGCCGGATCCTGCTCGACGGAAAGGATCTGCTGAAGGCAAGCGAAAGGGAGATGCGGTCCGTCCGCGGCGGCTCGATCGGCATGATCTTCCAGGAGCCGATGACGTCGCTCAATCCTGTCTTCACCATCGGCAACCAGATCGCCGAAGCTCTGGTTCTGCATCGCGGCATGTCGTGGAAGGAAGCGGCGGCCGAAACGCTGCGCCTGATGGAGCGTGTTCGTATTCCGGCGGCCGGGACCCGCCTGCACGAATATCCGCACAAGTTCTCCGGCGGCATGCGGCAGCGCGTGATGATCGCCATGGCGCTCGCCTGTCGCCCGAAACTCTTGATCGCCGACGAACCGACGACCGCGCTCGACGTCACGATCCAGGCCGAAATCCTTCATCTGCTACGCGAACTGCAGAGGGAAGAGAATATGGGCGTGCTGTTCATCACCCACGATATGGGCGTCGTCGCCGAGATCGCCGATCGCACGGTCGTGATGTTCCGCGGCGACATGGTCGAAACCGGCCCGACACCCGAGATCTTCGAAAGCCCCAAGGCCGTTTATACGAAGTCGCTGCTCGCTTCCATTCCCCGCCTCGGCACCATGGGTGCGGCAGCCGCCCCGAGACGTTTTCCGGAAGTCGACCCGGCGACCGGCGAAGCGACGGACGGCATCGAGATGAAACCGGTCGCGCAGACGGTCGAACCGATCCTCAAGGTCGACAATCTGGCGGTGCGTTTCGACCTCCCGAACGGTCGCGTCCATGCCGTGGAGGATGTCTCCTTCGACCTGCGGCCGGGCGAGACGCTCTCTCTGGTGGGGGAATCCGGCTGCGGCGAATCGACGACAGGCCGGGCCATCATCCGGCTGCTGACACCGACCGCCGGTTCGATCATGATCGATGGGCAGGACGTGACGAAGGCGGGCTCGCGCGCGCTCCGTGACATGCGACGCACCTCGCAGATGATCTTCCAGGATCCGTTCGCTTCGCTCAATCCACGCATCACGGTGGGATCCGCAATCGCGGAGCCGATCCTCGCCCACGGCCTGACGAGGCGGCGTGATGCCAAGGCGCGCGTCGCCGAACTTCTGGAACAGGTCGGCCTTTCGGCAAACATGGCCGACCGCCATCCGCACGAGTTCTCCGGCGGCCAGCGCCAGCGCATCTCCATCGCGCGCGCGCTCGCACTCAACCCGAAATTCATCGTCGCGGATGAGGCCGTCTCTGCGCTTGACGTTTCGGTCAAGGCGCAGGTTTCCAACCTGCTGCTCGACCTGCAGAACGACCATGGCCTCGCCTACCTCTTTATCTCCCACGACATGGCTGTGGTGGAGCGGATGAGCCATCGCGTCGCCGTCATGTTCCTCGGGGAAATCGTCGAGATCGGCCCCCGTGCGGCAATCTTCGACAACCCGCAACATCCCTATACGCAGCGGCTGATCTCGGCCGTGCCGATCCCGGATCCGGCGCGCCGCGGACAGACGCCGCCGCCGCTCTCCGAAGAGATCAAGAGCCCGGTCCGCCCCTTCGACTATGTCGTGCCGAAGCGCACTTATCGGGAAGTTTCGCCCGGTCACTTCGTACAGGACATGTCGTAAGCGACACTGGCATCCCGGCGTCACATCCAACCCGAAAGGCATTTCCATGACCCGCAAGAAACTTATCCGCTACGACGTGGCCGACGACCAGGCCGGCGGCCAGGGCCGCCCCTTCGCCAAGGCCGTCCGCGCCGGCGATTTCGTCTATGTTTCGGGTCAGGTCCCGACCATCGGCGGCGAGGTCGTCGTCGGCAACATCGTCGCGCAGACCGAACAGGTGATCGTCAACATCAAGGCTGTCCTGGCGCTTGCCGACTGCACGCTTGACGACGTGGTCAAGGTCAATGTCTGGCTGGACGACGCACGCGACTTCTCCAGCTTCAACGCGGTCTTCCAGAAGCATTTCATCGATCACCCGCCGGCGCGTTCCACCGTTCAGTCACCCATGATGGTCGACGTGAAGGTCGAAATGGACGTCATTGCTTACAAGCCGTTGCATTGACATCCGCTATGTTCACATCATGCGCCCGGCCTGGTTGTCTCCCTCGATGACCAGTTCGATAGATCGGAGGCGATGCGTGAGAAGCCGGTCCAGCAACTCGACAAGCCTAAGATGCCGTCAGCAGATCCTCGGGAGAGGACCGGCAAAAGGAATATCCGATA
>JAEWKX010000020.1 GCA_023393575.1 Pseudomonadota bacterium | reverse complement strand
GACACGCCCGGTCCTGGCAGCTGCGATCAGGAGGTCGGTCTGGCGGCACAGGAAGGCCGGAATCTGGAGGATATCCACGACCGGCGCCACGAGCCCGCATTGCTCCTCGGTGTGAATGTCCGTCAGCACCGGGAAACCAAATTCCCTCTTGAGATCGGCAAAGATTTCCATGGCCTTTTCCAGACCGATTCCGCGCCTGCCGGCGAGCGAAGTGCGGTTGGCCTTGTCGAAGGAGGACTTGTAGACGAGGCCGATGCCGAGATCGGTGCAGAGCTCCTTCAGCGCCCCTGCGACCATGAAGGCATGGTCGCGGCTTTCCATCTGGCAAGGCCCGGCGATCAACGAGAACCGCGACCTCTGCGAGAACAGCACGCGGCCATCGCCCTCTCCGACAAGGACCTCAGAATTGGGCTTCACGTCCATCGCAGCACTCCCGGAGGGCACTCATCCTGTTCCGCCACACGGGCCCTCGTCCGGGCGGACGCGACGTCATTAGCAGCAAGTGCCGGCTCTGTCACGGCGGGATGGTCCCGAGGCCGCAAGCGGGCGGGAACTTTCCGCTTGCAGAACACATGCGGAACAGATACATTTCGTTCCGGATTTGTTTCATTTCGAAGGAACACGGATGCTCACGCGCAAACAGCAGGAACTGCTTCTCTTCATTCACGAACGGATGAAGGAATCCGGCGTGCCGCCTTCGTTCGACGAGATGAAAGATGCACTCGACCTCGCCTCCAAATCGGGAATCCATCGGCTGATCACGGCGCTCGAGGAGCGCGGCTTCATCCGCCGTCTGCCGAACCGGGCGCGGGCCCTGGAGGTCATCAAGCTGCCGGAGGCCTATAGCAGCAGTCTTCAACCGCGCCGCGGATTCTCGCCGAGCGTCATCGAAGGCAGCCTCGGCAAGCAGAAGCAGGCACCAACTGCTCCGGCCAAGGCGGCGAACGACGAAACCTCGAGCACCACCGTTCCCGTCATGGGGCGCATCGCAGCCGGCGTGCCCATCTCCGCGATCCAGAACAACACGCATGACATCGCCGTTCCGGCGGAAATGCTCGGCACGGGGGAGCACTACGCCTTGGAGGTCAAGGGCGACTCGATGATCGAGGCCGGCATCCTCGACGGTGACACGGTCATCATCCGCAATGGCCAGACCGCCAGTCCGGGCGATATCGTCGTGGCGCTCGTCGACGACGAGGAAGCGACGCTCAAGCGCTTCCGCCGCCGCGGCGCCTCCATCGCCCTGGAGGCCGCCAATCCCGCCTACGAGACCCGTATCCTGCCTGCGGACCGCGTGAAAGTGCAGGGCAAGCTCGTCGGCCTCATTCGCCGGTATCACTGATCAGGTCAGCCAGAGGGCCGGGAAGCGACGATTCGAACTCGCCCGTCCTCCAGTCGAATGAACGATGCCTGGACCAGGGGCGGTCGATGCCGGCCACGGCGGTGATGATGGTCCATCGCCCGCTGTCCCGGCTACCGTTGAGACGGATCTCCAGGGAGCCTGTCCTTCTCAAGGTGGCGCCGTTTATCAGCCTTGCATCGGAAAGACATTCGTCGAAGCGGGCGCGAGGCGCGACAACCAGCGTCGCCAGATCGCACGCGATTCCGGCAAGGCGGCCATCCTCGATCACGGCGATGGCCACTCCCTCGTCGGTCGCCGCCACGCACCAGGCCTTCGGCCGGCACTGGAATTGGCCAGGATCCGCACTTGCCGCAGCGAAAGCTTGCCGCATCGCCACGCGGTGGCGATGCAGTTGCTCGTCACCAAACGCGCCGCGGTCCGTCCCCTCTCCATTCCCGTTCGGGGCTCCCTCTCCAACCCCATCCGGGGCGATAACTCCGTCCGGCAATACGACCGGCTTGCGCGGATCGGCGAGCAACAGCGCCCGCCGCCACTGGTCGAAGACGAAATCGGGCGGGCGGGCACGATTCGTGGCAGGCGATGACTGCAGGATTGCAACCAGGCCGCCGTCTTCCGCGACAAGAATGTCCGGAAGCGCTGGGCGGTGCGCCTGCCAGGAGAGCAGAAAGGCTGCGGCGATCAACGGAACGCCCGCGAGCCTCAACCTGGTACGGAGGATGGTCAGCAACAGGAATCCTGCGGAGGCGACCGGAAGGAACCAGGGATGTTGACGACCGGCGCCGATATCTCCTCCCCAGGACGATACCATCTTCGCCACATGAATGACCGCCTCCAGCCCAACTCCCATCAGTTTCAGGAAAGGTGCATCCAGCCCGAACGGCATGAGCAGCATACCTGCAAGCCCCGCGGGCATGACCAGAAAGGAGATGATCGGCATCACCGCCAGGTTGGCGACCAGGCCGTAACCGGATAGCCGGTGAAAGTGATCCATCGAATAGATCGCGGTCGAAAGCCCCCCGATCAGCGACGTCGCAAAGATGCCGGCCATCAGATGCCAGATCGATAGAAATGGCGCCAACCGGCCATATCGGATCGGAGAGGGTTCGAATTCGCGATGCGCCTGCCGCCTGCTCCAGAACGCATAGCCGGCGACCAGCGCCGCCGTCGCTGCGAACGACATCTGGAAACTTGGGCCCATGACCTCCGACGGCGATACCATCAGAATGACGATTGCGGAGATTGCCACATTCCGCAGGCTGATGGCCGCGCGATCCGCGAGGACCGCGATCAGCATCACGGCCATCATCAGATAGGGGCGCTCGGCGGAGACCGCGAATCCCGAGATCAGGTAATAGGCCGTCGCCATCAGGAGCGCGCCGATCGCGGCTATCTTCTTGATGGGCCAGGCCTGCGCGAAGCCGGTGAAGAGCCCGAGGCAGCTACGCAGTCCGACGAAGAATATGCCCGCGGCAAGCGCCATGTTGAGGCCTGAAATGGCGACGATGTGAGCCAGGCCAGAGACGCGCAGCGCTTCCGTCGTTTCCTCGGAGATTGCCCGTCTCTCATCGGTGACGATAGCCGCGGCGAAGGCGCCGGCATCGCCGGCGACGGTCGCACGGATACGGTCGGCGATCGCTCCGCGCAGCTCGAATATCCGTTGCTCGAGCCTCTCGTTCCAACCACGCTCGTCGGATTGCCGTGCCCCTGCTAGCTGAGGCGCTCCATAGAAGAAGCCGACCGCTCCTATGCCGTCGTAGTAGGATCCGAAGGCGAAGTCGTTCAGACCCGGAAGGGCCGGACCGGATGGCGGTGAGAGACGCGCTCGACCCCGCAGCACGTCTCCGGCCTCGAACGGCCGATGCTTCGAGCGTGCAAGGAGGACCACATCCTCCGGGGGTCGCTTGAGGATCGGCCGTTCCGTTGCCGCGATCCGGATGAAATAGCGCCACCGTCCCTCCCCAGTCGGTTCGCGCCGATGAACTTCCCCCACGATACTGGTTGTAACGGGAGAGTCGAGGATCACCGTCCCACGTCGCCACGTCTCGAATTCCGCGGCGGCTGCACCGACGACAAGAAGGCTGAACGCAAGAAGCAAGCTCCGCACCCGGCTGGACGATGGCGGAACGAGGAGCGCTAGCAAAGACGGCGGAAGAAGGGCGGCTACCAGAAGTGCCGGGGGATCACGGGGCAGTTCAAACCAGAATACGGCACCACTGCCCATCAGCACCGGAACGAACAGGAAGGCGTGGCCGTGGGAAATCTCCTCGTCCAGCGCCCCCCGCAACTTCGCTGCGGAATGTTCGAAAGACCACCCGGAGCCAAGCCTTCGGCGCCTGTTCGACAACCTCAGACCGTTGTGGAGATGACGGCCGGTAGACAGATGATCTGCAGTGGAGGAAGAGACGAGCCCGGACGCACCGAGTGAGGCAAGATCACCCGGTCCGGATCGTTCACGAACTGCCCCCTCCTGCGACATCCGCGTCCACCAAGCCATGCCGGAACCATGCAACCGTGGCGGTCGAAATGCAACCCGAACCTGTGTCGAGCCTATTCAGATTCTCCGTCGTTCCGGGCTTCATGACTGAATTTTAACCGCAAACCAAACCTCCGGGCAGAAGTGATTTCGGCACTGCACAATTAGACATCAGCAGTGCTTGGCAGCGAGCTTCGGATCATATAGCAACACACTACGCTTAATTCTTGTGGCGTTTCGGGACGCCACGCCGCCAACAGGTTGGAGGATCAGCATGACGGATAAGAGCGCGAATCTGGTTTTGGGCGACAAGAGCGTCGAGCTGGCGGTGAAATCCGGTAGCATCGGTCCCGATGTCATCGACATCGGTTCTCTCTACAAACAGACCGGAGCCTTCACCTACGACCCCGGGTTTACGTCAACGGCATCCTGCGAATCCAAGATCACCTATATCGACGGCGAAGAAGGGGTGCTCCTGCACCGCGGCTATCCGATCGAGCAACTGGCAGAGCACGGCGACTTCCTCGAAACCTGTTACCTTCTTCTCTACGGCGAGCTGCCGACCGCGGCCCAGAAGAAGGACTTCGACTATCGCGTGACGCACCATACCATGGTGCACGAGCAGATGACGCGCTTCTTCACCGGTTTCCGTCGCGATGCGCATCCGATGGCCGTCATGTGCGGCTGTGTCGGCGCCCTCTCCGCCTTCTATCACGACTCCACCGACATCACCGACCCGCACCAGCGCATGGTCGCATCGCTGCGCATGATCGCCAAGATGCCGACGATCGCTGCGATGGCCTACAAGTACCATATCGGCCAGCCCTTCGTGTATCCGAAGAACGATCTCGATTACGCGTCGAACTTCCTGCACATGTGTTTTGCGGTGCCCTGCGAGGAGTACAAGGTCAACCCCGTCCTGGCGCGCGCCATGGACCGCATCTTCATCCTGCACGCTGATCACGAGCAGAACGCGTCCACCTCGACGGTCCGCCTCGCCGGTTCGTCGGGCGCCAACCCGTTCGCCTGCATCGCCGCCGGCATCGCCTGCCTCTGGGGTCCCGCGCATGGCGGCGCCAACGAAGCTGCGCTCAACATGCTGACCGAGATCGGCAGTGTCGATCGCATTCCGGAATACATTGCCCGCGCGAAGGACAAGAACGATCCGTTCCGCCTGATGGGCTTCGGCCATCGCGTCTACAAGAACTACGACCCGCGCGCAAAGATCATGCAGAAGACCACCCACGAGGTCCTCAGCGAACTCGGCCACAAGGACGATCCGATGCTGCAGGTCGCCATGGAACTCGAGCGCATCGCGCTGACGGACGAATACTTCGTCGAGAAGAAGCTCTATCCGAACATCGACTTCTATTCGGGCATCACGCTGAAGGCGATGGGCTTCCCGACCACCATGTTCACCGTGTTGTTCGCGCTTGCCCGCACAGTCGGCTGGATCGCCCAGTGGGCGGAAATGGTCGAAGATCCGCAGCAGCGCATCGGCCGTCCGCGCCAGCTCTACACCGGCGCCCCGAAGCGCGACTACGTACCGGTTTCCAAGCGCTGAGCCGCAAAACGCTGAAATGCCAGAAGCCCGGTCAACGACCGGGCTTCTTCTTTTCCAGGACATGGAGGAGGACGCCGGCCGCCGCCTCTCCCGGCGGCACCGCGGTCTGCAGGCGTTGCCATGTGAGCTCGAAGCCCTCCAGCATCGCCCGACGCTGCAGCGTGTCCGAGGCGAGCCGCTCCATCCAACGGCTGAGGCTTCCGGGGCGGACGACCTCATTGAGGTATTCCGGAATCACCGCGTAGTCTGCGATCAGATTGGGAAGCGCTGCCGACCAGATCTTGATCCGCTTCGAAAGCAGCGTGATCAGCCAGTCCGCCTTGTAAGCGGAGACCGCCGGAACGCCGCACAAGGCAAGCTCCAGCAGCACCGTCCCCGAGGCAGCAAGCGCGGCATCCGCTTGCGAGAAGGCATTCCATTTTTCTTCCGGCGTGACACTGATTTCCGGCACGACCGGCAGTGTCCGGACGATCTCCCGGACCAGCACCTCCTGTCGTGGCACGGTCGGCATCACGAAGCGCGCCGGGCCGTTGCGTCGCACGAACTCCGCCGCCGCTTCGCCGAAGACGGGAAGCAGATGGCGGATTTCCGCAGAACGGGAACCGGGAAGCAGCATGATCGTCGGGCTTTCGCCTGCCTGCCTGGCCGGCCGCGCCTTGCGGGCCGCCCGGACCTTCGACACGTCCTGATCGCTCACCAGCCGGTGGCCGACGAAAGTCGTCGGCGGCCCGCCCAGGCGCTCCATCGCTGCCGGCTCGAAGGGCAAGACCGCGAGCACGTGGTCGACATAGGGGACCATGGCCTTGGCGCGATATTCCTTCCAGGCCCAGACGCTTGGGCAGACATAGTCGATGATCGGCAGGTCAGGCAGCACCGCGCGGACGCGTTTCGCGACACGATGGGTAAAGTCGGGGCTGTCGATGATGACAAGAACATCAGGCCGCGCCGCAACGATCGCATCCGAGGTCTGCCGGATTCGCAGCATCAGGTGCGGCAGGCGGGCAAGAACCTGCGTCAGCCCCATGATCGAAAGCTCGGAAAAATCGAAGAGAGACCGGAGGCCTTGCGCTTGCAGGGCATCTCCACCCACGCCGACCAGTTCTATACCGCCTGCGCGGGATGCCTTCAGCGCCGCCACAAGATCGGCGCCGAGAAGGTCTCCCGACACCTCCCCTGCCACGACCGCGACCTTCAACATCGCCTGCGTCATCACAATCCTCCCCGCGGAAGGGCGGTATCGATGCCGCATAGGAACAAGCCGGCCTCTTCCGCGGCCGCAATAACCTCGCGTTCATCCAGCACAAGCGAACGGCCGGCCTCCACAGCGATCCCCGCCAGCCCGGCATCGGACGCATTGGCGATCGTCGACAAGCCGATTGCCGGAAGATCGGCGCGAACGTCCTGCTGCGGTTTGCACAATTTCACCAGAACGCCCTTGCGCCGACTCGAAATCCGGCCTTCCCGGCGCAGAGCAGCAACACGATCAAGCATCAGGTCGGTTCCTTCCGCTCCTTCCAGGGCAACCACCCGTCCACCGACGCTCACCGCCCCCTGCCCCACATCAAGCCTGCCCAGCGCAAACGCCGCCTTGATCGCCTCCTCGATGTCACGCACATCCTCCTGCGATGGACGGATGGAGGTCAAGGTTCCCGTCCGCGCCAAAAGGTTCGGAGCCACCTCGTGCGCCCCGATAACCCGGCACCCCATGCCCTCGAAGAGGCTTATCACCATCTGGAGAACGGCGTCGTCACCACCGGACAACAGTGTGCGCACCACCGATGGAACACGTAGCAGCGTGCGCAACGTCGGGCGAATATCGCGCAGATCCGGTCGCCGCCGCACGGCGCCCGACATCACGACCCGGTCCACGCCCTTCTGACGGATGAAACGCTCGATTCCGGCGAGATCGCCAACGCCCGCCGCCACGGTCTCGAAACCGTCGAATACCCTATCGGCCTCGTTCGTCAAAGCGACGACGACCGGATCGTCGCCTGAAGCACGCGCGGCTTCGGCCAGGTAGAGCGGCAGGGTTCCCCAGCCCGCGACGATCGCGAGCCGCCCCCTGGTTCGGGACGGAGGGGGGGTGGTCATGCCGTCAGGCTTTGCCACGGAAGGGAGAGGAGATCGCGCGATCGCTTTCGGCCGCGATGAAGTCGAGGATCTCGATCACTTCCTTGCAGTCCGCATACTCGTCGCGGATCGCCGCGGCATTGCCGCGGATATTGCCTTCGCCCTCGAAGATCTGCTTGAAGGCGCGCCGGACCCGGTGGATCGTCGCCCGTTCGATCCCCGCGCGTGTCATGCCGACGATGTTGAGCCCTGCAAGGATACCGGGATTGCCGTTGAGCATCCCGTAGGGAATGACGTCATAACTCACCGCGGAAAGGCCACCGATGAAGGCGTTGCGGCCGATACGGCCGAACTGGTGAACCGCGGAGCCGCCACCAAGGATCGCATAGTCGTCCACCTTCACATGGCCGGCCAGCATCACGTTGTTCGACATGACGATGCCGTTGCCGAGGATGCAGTCATGGGCGACATGCGAATTGGCCAGGAAGAGGCAGTTATTGCCGATCACGGTCTTTCCACCGCCGCCGACAGTGCCCATGTTGATCGTGACGCCCTCGCGCATGGTACACTTGTCGCCGATCGTGAGGGTGGACTCCTCGCCGGCTTCATGAAGGCTCTGCGACACGCCGCCGATCACCGCCATGGGATGGATACGGCAGCCCCGGCCGATCTCAGTCCTGCCGGACACCACGGCATGGGAAATGACCTCGACATCGTCCTTCAGAACGACATCCCTGCCCACTGTGGAAAACGGGCCGATCACGACGTTTTCGCCGAGCGTGGCACCATCCTCGACGATGGCCATCGGATGAATTCGCGCGGTTGAAGCAATCCCGGTCATTCGCCACCCTTGCGACGGATCATGGCGCCGATATCCGCTTCAGCGACGAGGGTGTCATCCACGTAGGCATCGCAATGGAATTTCCAGATGTCGCCGCGCTGCTTCTGCTTCCGGACCCGGAATTCGACACGGTCGCCCGGCACGACGGGCTTGCGGAAGCGGGCGTTGTCGATCGTCATGAAGTAGACCAGATCGCCACCCTGCCCCCGCTTGCGGGCACAGATGGCGCCGGCGGTCTGGGCCATGCCTTCGATGAGCAGAACGCCAGGCATAATCGGCTGCTCGGGAAAATGGCCGGTGAAATGCGGCTCGTTGGCCGTCACGTTCTTGATCCCTATCGCGGAGTCGTCACCATTGATGCCGATGATCCGGTCCACCAGCAGGAACGGATACCGGTGCGGCAGAAGCTTCATGATCTCGAGAATATCGGCCGATCCGAGCGTGGCGCCGGTGTCTTCACTCATTCCTGTCTCCTCTGCGCTTCGCCCTCTCGTCGGACCGCGCCATCGCCTCGGCAACATCCCGGAAGAAATCCTTGAGCGGCCGCGCCGGAATACCACCGACACGGGCGCCGGCGGCAAGATCCGACATCACACCGCTCATGGCGGCGATCTGGGCGCCGTCACCGATCGTGATATGCCCGTTTACGCCGCTGGCACCGCCAATCATCACGCCGTTGCCGATGACCGTGGATCCGGCGATCCCGACCCCGCTGACGATCCCGCAATGCCGGCCGATGCGAACATTATGCGCAACCTGAACCTGATTGTCGATTTTCGTCCCCTCGCCGATCACCGTATCGTCCATGGTGCCGCGGTCGATCGTCGTATTGGCGCCGATCTCGACATTGTCCTGGATGATGACCCGGCCGATCTGGACGATCTTCAGCATCCCGCCGGGACCGGGCGCATAACCGAAGCCATCCTGCCCGATGCGGGCGCCATTGTGTATGATCACGCCGTTGCCGATCAAAGAAGCGACGACCGTTGCGCCGGGAGCGATCGAGCAGTTGCGGCCGATCTTCACGTCGGCACCGATCACGCAGCCTGCACCGATGCGCGTACCTGAACCGATCTCGGCGCGGGCGCCGACGACGGCCATGGGCTCAACGTCGACATCGGGTTCCAACTTCGCGGTCGGATCCACGAAGGCGGCCGGATGCACGCCGGCGGCGGCGGAGGCGATCGGCGATGGACGCATTGCAACGGGATGCAACAGGGCTCCGGCCCGTGCAAATGCCGTATGGGGTGCTTGCGTCAGAAGGACGGCGATGTGCTCCGGGATCAGCGATTGCAGGGAAGCATCGCACAAGATCGCAGAGGCCTTGCATGTCGCAAGCTCGTCGCGGTCCCGCCGCGAACGAAGATAGCAGATTTGCCCTACCTGCCCACGCCCCAAAGGGGCGACGGAACGGATCGTCCGCTCGCCCGCAGCTTGATCAGGCAATTCTGCCCCAAGATGGGCGGCCAGCTCGCGCAGGCTGATCCCATCATGGGGCGGAAAAAACTCGTTCGAATCCATCAGGCCATATAACTCCGGATCAGATCTGGCCGCAGTTCTGTCAGCCGTGATCAGAACTGGTTTGCCATGCTGAACCGGAATTCCTGGGTCTCGTCAAAGTCTTCCTTGACCACCGGCACGGCGTAATCGAAGCGGATCGAGCCGAAGGGCGACGCCCACTGGATGCCCGCACCGACGGACGCACGCCAAGCCATGCTTGTCCCCTGGACCGTTTCGCCATTCGTATCGACGTCGTTGCCGTACAGGGTGCCTGCATCGGCGAACAGAGCGCCGCGAAGACCGAAATCTTCCGGGAAGGCCGGCATGGGGAACGTCACCTCGGCCGAGGCCGTGAAGTACGTCGTGCCGCCGATCGCATCGCCGTTCAGCATGCGCGGACCGATGCCCTGGTTCTCGAAGCCGCGGATCTGACGGCCGCCGACCATGAACTGGTCGAAGACGTTCAGATCGTCGCCCGTTCCCATTACGTGACCGGCACCGACGGAAACCGAACCGATGATGTCGGCTTCTTCCGACAGCAGGTGGAAATAGCGGGCGCGGCCGTAGATCTTGTAGAACTCCGAGTCGCCGCCGAGGCCGGCATATTCGTGCGTGGCGGAGACGTAGAAGCCCTCCCGCGCCAGCTTGGTATCGTCAAGCGTATTGTATGTGAGTGTCTGCGAGACGGACGACTGGACGAAGTCCCCTTCCCTGACAAGGCTTTCATAAGGATAGGAAAGATTGTCGCCTGACGTGTTGGGCGTACCACCGGCCCAGTCACCATCACCATCGTACTCGATCTGCTTGTACGTATAGCGGAACGTCGTCGCCAGATCCTCGGTGATCGGCGCAGTCACGCGCAACGTGACGCCCTGCTCGTCGTAATCGTAGTAGCTCTCCGACGACGTCTGGTTCTTGAAGAGGTCGAAGCCGGCAGCCAGACGGTAGCCGAGGAAATAGGGTTCGGTGAACGACAGGTTGTAGCTGCGTGCATCGTCCAGACCGCCGCCGACAGCGACGCGGATGAACTGGCCGCGGCCGAGGAAGTTCTTCTCTTCGATCGAAGCCTCGAGGATAAGACCGTCGCCACCGGCCGAGTAGCCGGCTCCGATGCCGAATGAACCGGTCGGCTGATCTTCGACATCGACAACCACGACGACGCGGTCCGAGGCCGAACCCTGCGACGTGGAGATGTTGACGGTCGTGAAATAGCCGAGGGCTTCGAGACGTCGCTTGGCGCGCGAAATCATCTGCTGATTGAAGGCGTCGCCTTCGCTGAAGTCAAACTCGCGGCGGATCACGTAGTCGCGGGTACGGGTGTTGCCGCGGATCTCGATACGCTCGACATAGGCCCGCTCGCCCTGATCGACGAGATAGGACACGCCGACGGTCTGGGTTTCGAAATTGCGGTCGCCACGAGGCGTCACGCGGGCAAAGGGATAGCCGGCCGATGCAACGCGCTGGGAGATCGCCTCCATCGACTTCTGGACATCGCCAGCATCGTAGACACCACCCGTCTTCGTGCGGACCAGGCCCTGGAGGTCTTCCGAGTCCACACCGTCCACCGTCGATTCGACCACCACGTCGCCGAAGCGATAGCGCGGCCCTTCCTCGACCGTGAAGGTGATGTTGTACTGGTTCGACGCCTCGTCGAGCACCGCCTCAGACGAAATGATGCGGAAGTCGGGATAACCGTGATTGTAATAGAACTGCCGCAGCGCATCCTCGTCGGCGCGCAGCTTGTCCTGATTGTAGACGTCCTTGCGGGTCAGGAAGGACAGCGGCCCCGATTCCTTCGTCAGGATGACCGACTGGAGACGGCCGTCGCCATACGCCTGGTTACCCACGAAGTTGATGTTCGCGATCTTCGTGCGGTCGCCTTCGTTGATCACGAAGGCCACGTTCACGCGCCCCTGGCCGACCGGAGCCGTCTGGGTGGTGATCTCGACATCACTGCGGCCGATCGCGGAATAAGCTTCGCGCAGACGCTCGATATCGGCGTTGATCGCTTCCTGATTATACGGGCCGAGCGACTGCGTCTGGACGACGGCAGCGAGCTTATCGTCCTTGATCTTGCGGTTGCCGTTGAAGACGACCTGGTTGACCAACTGGTTCTCGCTGACGGAGACCACCAGAGTGCTGCCGGAAACGGCAATACGGACATCCGAGAAGTAGCCGGTGGAATACAGACGCTTCACCGATTCGTCGATGTCTGCATTGGTGAAGCTGACACCCGGCTGAATCGTGAGGTTTGAACGGACAGCCTCTTCTCCGGCGCGCTCCGCCCCTCTGACCTGAACACTGCGGATGACGGCCGCTTGCGCGACGGAAGCCGAGGCAAGTACCGATACGCCGGCGCCCGATCCAACAACACTAGCAGACAGCGCAAACGCCGACACTGCGTTCAAAAACCTTGAACCAGCCTTCATTTCAAATCTTACCTTTTCCCGTTGTCCCTCGGCGGGTGAAGCCCGACTCCGGCCACACGTGTGTCGTTTTACCTTCTTTTGCCCTACAAGCAAGGCATCACGTTAAATTCTGTTTACTTCCTTGCCGCGCGTGGCAGCGCGGACACGCGCAGTTCAAAACACGGTAAACAAACAGTTTTCATCAAATTCAACCGATCCACCGGCCGATGGTATCATTCCAGGTCGCAAACACCATCAGTGTCAGGATCATGGCGAGCCCGAACCGGAAGACGATGTCCTGAACTCGCGGGCTCAAAGGCCTGCCGCGCACCGCTTCCAGACCGTACATGAGAAGATGTCCGCCATCGAGGACCGGAATGGGAAACAGGTTCATCAAGCCCAGCGAGACAGAGATGACAGCGGCGAAATTGAGCACCGCCGCAAAGCCGAGCGTCGCCATCTGGCCCGTGGTCTCCGCGATACGGATGGGCCCTCCGATCTGGTCGGCACTCATGCGTCCGGTAAAGATGTTGCCGAGGTAGCTGAACGTGCCGCTGATGATATGGCCCGTTTCGCGAACGCCCTCCGCCACCGCCTCCACGGGCGAGTAGGTTTCGAGCCGGAAATTGCCCTTCTCGGCATTGGTGACGATACCGATCTGGCCGAGCTCGACCTTGTTGCCGAACTGGTCGGTAATCTCCGTCCGCTTCGGCGTAACCGGAAGCTGAAGCTGACGCCCTTCGCGCTCCACGGTGATGACGATCATCGTATCGGGACGCACGGCAACATATCGGCGGACGTCGTCGAAGGTCCGTATGGGCTCTGCGTCAAGCGCCACGAGAAGGTCGCCCGGCTCGATGCCGGCGGAGGCTGCAGCACTTGCGGGACGAACCTCCGCCACGACCGGATCGGAGACCATCTTGCCGTAGGTGATGAACAGCGCTGCGAAGATGGCGATCGCGAGGAGGAAGTTGGCGACCGGACCGGCCGCCACCGTGGCGGCCCGCTTCCACAGCCTTGCGCCGGCAAGCGTCCGGGCACGCTCCGCGGGCGTGAACTTGTCGAGATTGGCCATATCCGGCACGCTGGCGGCATCCTCGTCGCCGAAGAACTTCACATAGCCGCCGAGGGGAATGGCGGACAGCTTCCAGCGGGTTCCGTGGCTATCCGTGAAGCCCAGCAGTTCCGGACCGAAGCCTACGGAAAACGCCGTCACCCTGATCCCGCACCAGCGGCCGACGAGATAATGTCCCATCTCATGAACGAAAACGAGTACCGAGAGAACGATGACGAAGGGAATGATATAGCCTGTGAGGAGCCCGACGATCGCCATCATATCCATCCGTCCAATCGATTTGTTGTTTGCACCGGTCCAGCCTCTATAAGCCGAACAGGAAGTTGCCGACCGTCAGTCCAGCCTGGCCCGTCAGGGGACCGTAGGCAAGCGTGAGAAGAAACACCGCGAAGCAGGCGAAAACGAGACCGTCGACCCGATCCATGACGCCTCCATGGCCGGGAATCAGGTTGCTGGAATCCTTGACGCCGAAACGGCGTTTGATGAAGGATTCGAAAAGATCTCCGATCTGGCTTGCGATCGAGAGGATCAACGACAGGACAACGACCCAGGTGGAGACGTGGCCGAAAAGTCCCAGGGTCAGCAGCAGGCCTTCGATGATTGCGGACACCGTGCCGCCTATCGCACCGGACCAGGTCTTGCCGGGCGATATCCGAGGAGCGAGCTTCGGCCCTTTCAACGCCCTGCCCACGAAATAGGCGAGGATATCCGTCGCCCAGACGACGGCGAAGACGAAGAGGATCGCGGCCAGCCCGGAGAACCCGCCCTCACGGATGGCCGCAAGGGCAACGCCGCTAAGGCCCGCATAGACGACGCCCGCAGGGAGCCACCAGGTTCCGCCACCGACAACGACGATCAGCACCATCGTGACGGCAAGGCCGCTGAGCAGCGGCATGCTCATATCGGAATCGCCGAACGCGATATTGGCGGCCAGAAGAATCATGCCCACCCAAGCGATGAGGTTGCCGGTAAAGTTCTTCTCGGTGAGCTTGGTGATCGTCGACCATTCGAAATAGACCAACAGCGCGATCGCCGCCGCCAGGATGCGAAAGGCAAGACCACCCGCCCAGGTGGCCGCCAGAACGACGGCTGCCATGACCAACCCGGAAACGACCCGGCGTTTGAGTTCGGAGCTCATCAGCCGACCACCGCGGTCGTGGCATTGGACAGCCCGCCGAAGCGGCGGTCCCGCGCGGCATAGATCCGCAGCGCCGCTTCGAACTGCTGCCGGTCGAAATCCGGCCAGTAACACGGCAGGAAGACAAGTTCCGAATAAGCCGCCTGCCAAAGCAGGAAGTTCGAAAGGCGCTCTTCGCCGCTCGTCCGGATGATCAGATCCGGATCGGGGATACCCACGGTGTCAAGGCGGCTGCCGATCGAGTCGGAACTGATCTCCTCCGGCTTGAGAAGACCTGCCTGGACATCGCGCGCCAGTTTGGCGGCGGCGCGGGTAATCTCGTCGCGGGCGCCGTAATTGAAGGCGATGACCAAGGTCATCGCCGTGTTGCCGCGCGTCGTTTCCTCTGCCTCCAGAAGCAGCGGAAGGATATCGCCGCGCAGATTTTCCCGCTCGCCGATGATGCGGATTCGGATGTTCTCCCGGTGCAAATCGGCAAGATCCCGGCGGATGAACCTGCGCAGCAGTCCGAGCAGGTCTTCGATCTCCGATTCAGGCCGCGACCAATTCTCCGAAGAGAACGCGAACAGCGTAAGGAACTTCACTCCTGTTTCGCCGGCGGTCTTCACCGCCTCCCGAACCGCCTCGACGCCCTTGTTGTGGCCGATCGTGCGCGGCATGCCGCGTTGCTTTGCCCACCGTCCGTTGCCATCCATGATGATGGCAACGTGCTGTGGAATGACCGGTAGATCGAGGTTTGCCATGTGAGTTCCGGTTATCGGATGCCAAGGATTACGATGCGGGCCGGACTAGACCTGCATGATTTCCTTTTCCTTCTCGCCAAGCAAGCGATCGACCTCGGAAATCGTGTCATCGGTCATCTTCTGGACTTTGTCAGACAGGGATCGGCTTTCATCCTGGCCGATGTCACCGTCCTTTTCGGCCTTTTTCAGGGCGTCCATCCCGTCACGGCGAACATGGCGAATCGCGACCTTGGCCTTCTCCGCATAATCATGGGCGACTTTGACGAGCGACTTGCGGCGTTCCTCGTTCAGCTCCGGCAGCGGGATGCGCAGGTTCTGGCCATCAACGATCGGATTGAGCCCAAGATGGGATTCGCGAATGGCCCGGTCGACGGCACCGACCATGGACTTGTCCCAGATGGAAACGCCGAGCATGCGAGGTTCCGGCACGGTGATATTGGCGACCTGGTTCAACGGGACGCGCGAGCCATAGGCTTCCACCGTCACCGGATCCAGGATATTGGCGGATGCGCGGCCGGTCCGCAGCGAGGCGATGTCGCCCTTGAAAGCGTTGATCGCACCTTCCATGCGGCGCTTGATTTCATTGAGATCGATGGCTCCAGTCATCCGTCTACTCCCTTATTCTTCTTGCCTTGCGAGACTTCTTCAGTTGTCGGAAACGATGGTCTTGCGGCCACCGCCGGTCAATATCTGTGCGAAACCGCCTTTCTCGTGTATCGAGAACACGATGATCGGGATCGCGTTTTCGCGTGCGAGCGCAACGGCTGCAACATCCATGACGGCCAGCCCCTTTTCCAGAACCTCCCCATGGGTGAGGTTTTCGAAACGTGTCGCGGCGGGCTCCTTCTTCGGATCGGCCGAATAGATACCGTCTACCTGCGTGCCCTTGAAGATCGCCTCCGCGCCGATCTCCGCCGCGCGCAGCGCCGCGGCCGAATCGGTCGTGAAGAAGGGGTTCCCCGTGCCGCCCGCGAAAATCACCACGCGGCCCTGCTCCAGATGATGAAGCGTGCGCAATTGCGTGAAGCTCTCGCAGATCTCCGGCATGGCGATGGCCGAGAGAACGACCGTGTCGATATCAAGCTTGCGCAGCGATGTCGCGAGCGCCAGCGCGTTGATGACGGTGGCGAGCATGCCCATGTGATCGCCCGTCACGCGATCTCCTCCCTTGGAGGCGACCGCGACGCCGCGAAAGATGTTGCCCCCGCCGACGACCACACCCACTTCAACGCCCATCGCCCTCGCTTCGGCAATGTCGGAGGCGATGCGGTCGGCCACCGTCACGTCTATGCCAAATCCCTGGCTGCCCATCAGAGCTTCGCCGGAGGCCTTGAGAAGAACGCGCTTGTAGATGGGCTTCGGGGACATGGGCACTCCTGAGGATCAAATGGGATGCGGATACACGAAGGGCACCGCGTTGTCACGCGATGCCCTTTGCTTTCATCAATCGAATGAAGGCGTCAGCCCTTGGCGGCTGCAGCCACTTCCGCTGCGAAATCCGACTCTTCCTTCTCGACGCCTTCGCCGAGGAGGAGGCGGACCATGCCGGTTACCTCGATCGGAGCACCGACGTCCTTCTCGGCTTCCTTGATGGCGGCACCGACCGTCAGGTCGGGGTTGATGACGAAGGCCTGCGAAAGAAGCGCCACTTCCTCGAAGAACTTGCGCATGCGGCCTTCGACCATCTTCTCGATGATGGCATCGGGCTTGCCGGATTCGCGAGCCTGCTCGATGAAGACGTTCTTTTCACGCTCGGCCACGGCCGCGTCGACTTCCTCGGCGCGGATGGCGAGCGGAGCAGTTGCTGCAACGTGCATGGCGCCCTGGCGGCCGATGACGTTCAGGGCGTCCTTGTTGCCGGTGGACTTCAGGGCAACGAGCACGCCGAGCTTGCCGAGATTGTCGGCAGCCGCGTTGTGAATATAGGTGGCGACAACGCCGTCTTCGACCGACAGAAGGGCCGAGCGGCGCAGGCTCATGTTTTCGCCGATGGTCGCAATGGCGTCCTTGATGGTGTCGGTGACCGATTTGCCGGACGCGGGATAGGTTGTGGCGCCGATCGCCTCGACGGAACCGTCAGTGGACAGCGCAACCTGGGCAATGCCGCGCACGAGATCCTGGAAGGCATCGTTGCGGGCGACGAAGTCGGTCTCCGAGTTGACCTCGACGACGACGGCCTTGGTACCGGCGCTGGCAATGCCGATAAGACCCTCGGCGGCGGTGCGGCCGGACTTCTTGTCGGCCTTGGCAATGCCCTTGGCGCGCAGCCAGTCGATCGCCGCTTCCATGTCACCGTTGGTTTCGGCCAGCGCCTTCTTGCAGTCCATCATGCCTGCGCCGGTCTTCTCGCGCAGTTCCTTCACCATTGCGGCTGTGATTTCGGTCATTGTATGCCTCTTGTTTCAAGAT
>JAEWKX010000429.1 GCA_023393575.1 Pseudomonadota bacterium | reverse complement strand
ATCCCGACCACATCGACATGACGGCGCTCTATCTGGAGCGCTTCATGAATTACGGCGTGACACCGGAAGAGTTGCGATCCGGCAAGCCGGTGATCGGCATCGCCCAGAGTGGAAGCGACCTCACGCCCTGCAACCGCGTGCATGTGGAACTGGTGAAGCGGGTGCGCGACGGCATTCGCGATGCCGGCGGCATCCCGATCGAATTCCCGACGCATCCGATCTTCGAGAACTGCAAGCGCCCGACCGCGGCACTCGACCGCAACCTCGCCTATCTCAGCCTCGTCGAAGTGCTCTACGGCTATCCGCTCGACGGCGTCGTGCTGACCACCGGCTGCGACAAGACCACGCCTTCGGCGCTCATGGCCGCCTCCACCGTCGATATCCCGGCCATCGTTCTTTCCGGCGGCCCGATGCTCGACGGCTGGCACGAAGGCGACCTCGTCGGCTCCGGCACGGTCATCTGGCGCATGCGCCGCAAGTTTGGGGCCGGCGAGATCGACCGCGAGGAATTCCTGCAGGCCGCGCTCGATTCCGCCCCCTCCGTCGGCCACTGCAATACGATGGGCACCGCCTCGACCATGAACGCGCTGGCCGAGGCGCTGGGCATGTCGCTCACCGGCTGCGGCTCCATTCCCGCCGCCTATCGCGAGCGCGGCCAGATGGCCTACCGCACCGGCCGACGTGCAGTGGAACTCGTCTGGGAGGACGTAAAACCGTCCGACATCCTCACCCGCGAAGCCTTCCTGAACGCCGTTCGCGTCAATTCGGCGATCGGCGGCTCCACCAACGCGCAGCCGCATCTTGCCGCCATGGCAAAGCATGCAGGCGTCGATCTCTATCCCGACGACTGGCAGGTGCACGGCTTCGACATCCCGCTGCTTGCCAATGTCCAGCCGGCCGGACAGTTTCTCGGCGAGCGCTACCACCGCGCCGGCGGCACGCCCGCCATCATGTGGGAGCTGCTGAAGGCCGGAAAGCTCGACGGCAGCTGTCGTTCCGTGACCGGCAGGACAATGGCGGAGAACCTTGAGGGCAGGGAAGCGACGGACCGCGAGGTCATCTACCCGTTCGACCAGCCGCTCAAGGACAAGGGCGGCTTCCTGGTACTGAAGGGCAATCTCTTCGACTTCGCCATCATGAAGACCAGCGTCATTTCGGAAGGCTTCCGGGAGCGTTACCTGCAGGAGCCTGGCCGTGAAGGCGTGTTCGAGGGCAAGGCGGTCGTCTTCGACGGCTCGGAGGACTATCACCACCGTATCAACGACCCTTCGCTCGGGATCGACGTCAACACCATCCTGGTGATCCGCGGCGCAGGTCCTCTCGGCTGGCCGGGCTCGGCAGAGGTCGTCAACATGCAGCCGCCGGATCACATCCTCAAGCAGGGCATCATGAGCCTGCCGACCATTGGCGACGGCCGTCAGTCAGGCACCGCCGACAGCCCGTCTATTCTCAACGCCTCGCCGGAAAGCGCCGCAGGCGGCGGTTTAGCCTGGCTCCGCACCGGCGACATCATCCGCATCGATCTGAACGAGGGCCGCTGCGACATGCTGGTGGAGCCGGAAGAGATAGAGCGGCGCAAGGCGGACGGGATTCCGGCCGTGCCCGCCGACGCGACGCCCTGGCAACGCATCTACCGGAAGTCCGTGACGCAGCTGTCGGACGGCGCCGTGATCGAGGGTGCCGCCGACTTCCGGCAGATCGCCGCAAAGACGCCGCCGCGCCACAACCACTGAGTCTCTCTGGACGGAAGGTTGCCGGCTGAAACAGTATCCTCCGCGCATGGATCGCGGAGGATGGCACCAGGACGGATGGCGTTCTTAGATGACCGCGCTCATGCCACCGTCGACATAGATGATCTGGCCGTTGACGTAGTTGGAAGCGTCCGAGGAGAGGAAGACGGCGGCGCCGACCAGTTCCTCGGGCCTGCCCCAGCGCCGGGACGGCGTTCGCGCCTTAACCCAGCTGTCGAATTGCGGATTGTCGATCAGCGCCTGGTTCATGTCGGTCAGCATGTAGCCAGGACCGATGGCATTGGCCTGGATGCCGTGCTCGGCCCATTCCGCCGCCATGGCCTGGGTCAGAGTCTTGATACCGCCCTTGGCTGCAGTATAGGGCGCTACCGTTGCCCGGCCGAGACCGCTCATCAGCGAGCCGATATTGACGACCTTGCCCCGCTTTCGCGGTAGCATGCGCTTGGCCGCTTCGCGTGAGACGAGGAAGGCACTCGTCAGGTTGGTATCGATGACACGCTGCCAGTTGGCGCTGTCCAGTTCGACGATCGGTTTGCGGTACTGGATACCGGCATTATTGACCAGGACGTCCACCTCGACCTTCCCTGTATCGAGCCGCTCGAAAGCGGCGACGACGGATGCTTCTTCGGTGACGTCAAAGGCGGAGGTCGACACGGTGAAGCCACGCTCCCGCAGCCTTGCCGCACTCTCCCCAAGCCGCTCCTCGTTTACCCCGTTCAGGATGATCGCCGCACCCGCCTCCGCAAGACCCGTTGCGATCGCAAGGCCGAGGCCGCGGGAGGAGCCGGTCACCAGCGCGGTACGGCCTTGAAGGCTGAAGAGCGGATTGTTCATGAGCGTCGTCTCCCGTGGCGTGCGCGTGGTGATGAACAGCCATAGGCGCCGGTGCGTTCGGATGTCCAGCACCGGAGGGGAGATAGTTGGGGAGCGCGTCCGCCGCGCAACGGAACTGCGGCACCGGAGGCTGTCCGGCGCCGCAGGAGAGTATTAGGCAGCGCTGCGGCTGTACTGTGCGGTCGGCACTTCCGAGATCGTCTTCAGAACCACAGAGGCGATCTGGTACGGGCAGCCCTGGGAGTTCGGACGGCGGTCTTCCAGATAGCCGCGATAGCCGTTGTTGACGAAGGAATGCGGAACGCGGATCGACGCACCGCGGTCGGCGACGCCCCAGGAGAATTTGTTCCACGGCGCCGTTTCGTGCTTGCCAGTCAGACGCAAGTGGTTGTCCGGACCATAGACGTCGATATGCTCCTTCCAGTTCTTTGCGAACGCGGCCATCAGGGCTTCGAAATATTCCTTGCCGCCCACTTCACGCATGAACCTGGTAGAGAAGTTGCAGTGCATGCCCGAGCCGTTCCAGTCGGTGTCGCCGAGCGGCTTGCAATGGAACTCGACGTCGATGCCGTACTTCTCGCAGAGGCGCAGCAGCAGGTAGCGCGCTATCCATATCTGGTCGGCGGCCTTCCTGGAGCCCTTGCCGAAGACCTGGAATTCCCACTGCCCCTTGGCCACTTCGGCATTAATGCCTTCATGGTTGATGCCGGCGGCAAGGCAGAGGTCGAGGTGCTCTTCGACGATTTCACGGGCGATCGAGCCGACATTCTTGTAGCCGACGCCGGTGTAGTAGGGACCCTGCGGGGCCGGATAGCCATCCTTCGGGAAACCCAGCGGAGCGCCGTCCTTGTAGAAGAAGTATT
>JAEWKX010000427.1 GCA_023393575.1 Pseudomonadota bacterium | reverse complement strand
CTCGGCGCCGGCAAGACGACGCTGCTGAACCGGCTGCTCAAGGCCCCCGGCATGGCCGGCACCGCCGTGCTGATCAACGAGTTCGGCGAGATCGGCCTCGATCACCTGCTGGTCGAGCGGCTCGACGACGATGTCGTGCTGCTCAATGCCGGCTGCCTGTGCTGCACGGTGCGCGGGGAACTCGTCGATACGCTTGCGGCGATGATGGACGGCATCCAGACTGGCCGCCTGAAGCCGGTGCGACGGGTGGTCATCGAAACGACCGGGCTGGCGGACCCGGCTCCGGTGATGCAGTCCGTGATGGGGCATCCGGTGATTGCGCAGAACTTCACGCTCGACGGAGTCGTGACTGTGGTTGATGCAGTGAACGGTCTCCAGACGCTGGAGCGGCATCTGGAAGCCGTCAAGCAGGTCGCCGTCGCGGATCGCCTTATCGTCTCCAAGGCCGGGATGGCAGGCGCACCCCAGGCCGCCTTGCTGCGCAAGCGCCTGCGGGACCTCAATCCGCGTGCTCCCGTCATGGATGGTGACGCACCGGAGACGGCAACGGCCGCAGTTCTGGTCAACGGCCTATACGACCCCGCGACGAAGATACCGGACGTCGACCGTTGGCTGCGGGACGAGATGGCGAACGACGCGCATTCGCATCACCATCATCACGGTCACCACCACCATCGCAATGACGTCAACCGCCATGGCGACGACATCCGGTCCTTCTCGATCGTGCACGACAAGGCGATCGATCCGGCGGCGATCGAGATGTTCGTGGATCTTCTCCGCTCGGCGCACGGCGAGAAGCTCCTGCGGATGAAGGCGGTGGTGGCGCTGTCCGACGATCCGGAGCGGCCGCTCGTGCTGCACGGGGTGCAGAACATATTCCATCCGCCACAACGGTTTAAGGCATGGCCGTCAGGTTCCGACAGACGCACCAGGATGGTCCTGATCACGCAAGGGCTGCCTGAAGCCTTCGTCGCCAATCTGTTTTCTGCCTTCACCGGCCAGCCGCGCGTCGATCAGCCGGATCGTGCTGCTCTCGAACACAATCCTCTGGTGGTGCCGGGGCTGCGGATGTAGCCGTAAGACGGCCTCGTCATCCCTTCCGGATGCAGAAGCGGTGACCGTCCTCAGTTTTCTCCGAGCGCAGCAATTGGTGCCCTTCCTCGCTGCAGAAGTGGGGAATATCGATGCCGGCAAGGGGATCGCTCGTCTCGATCAGGAGTTCCTCCCCGGTGCGCATCACCTTCAGCCGGCGGCGCGTCTTGAGGACGGGAAGGGGGCATTTCAGGCCTCGCAGGTCATACGAGGCGGCAGCGGCAGACGTATCGGACGTCATTCCTGCGACCAGAACTTCCAGAACGGCCTCTTCTTGCTCTCGCTCACGGGCGGTGCCGCATAAGCCAGAGGGTTCTGGGCCGGAATCGGGACAGTGGTGGATGCCTCGGCAGTGTCCGCCGGCTGGTTCGGCTGGGTGGCGGCTGCGGTTTCCGTCTGCTGCTGTTGGGGCAGGCGGTCCTGCTTCATCCGCTCCGCGGCCGTTGCCGGGCGGGAAGACGTCGAGGCCAGCATGGTCCCGGCAGGCTTGCTTTCCGGCGCCGACCGTTTGGCCATCAGCGCCTCGAACTCGTTCCGCTTCATCAGCTTGCCGGCTTCGAGCGAGGTGCCGGTCGGCGCATAGGCGAGGTCGCGCCCCTTGCGCTTGTCGGCCACGACAGCCTTGCGCTCGGCTTCGGTCGGCTCGTACCAGACCATGCCGTCGAGTTTCTTGACGGCCTTGTCGAAGGCGACCTCGTAGGTCTTCTGGTAGGATGCCAGCGCGACGTTGAGTGCCGGCGGCGTCGACATGGGCGGGCAGGCGGCGGCGGCGTTGAGGTTCGCCTTGCCCTCGACCTGCTGGTTGAAGACGTATTTCTTCTCGCAGACGTTCACCTCGGGCGGACGTTTCGTCACCTCGAAATTCTCGTAGCCGGTCTTCAGCATCCGCCAGAAATCATAGTGCTCGCTGTTGCGATGGCGGGCCATGTTCTCCGCCGTCATGCGGAAGGGGAAGGCCTGCAGTTGTACCGAGGTCTGGCCGCCCTTGAATGCATCGCGGGCGAAGGCATAGATCTCGAGAACCTGTTCGTCTGTCATCGAGTAACAGCCGGAGGACGAGCAGGCGCCATGGATCATCAGGTTGGAACCGGTGCGCCCGTTGGCCTGGTCGTAACGGTTCGGAAAGCCGGTATTGATCGCCAGGAAATACTTGGAGTTCGGGTTGAGGTGTGCCGGCGTCAGGTTATAGAAGCCCTCCGGGGCCTGACGGTCGCCTTCCTTCTTCTTCGGGCCGAGTTTTCCCGACCACGCGCAGATCTGGTAGCTGGCGATGACGTCGAACCGGTTGTCCGCCTTCGCCTTCCATACCTCCAGCACGCCTTCTTCCTTGAAGATGCGCATCATGATGGGCGAAGTGCGCGGCATGTTCTTTTTCTGCATCTCCGCGACGATGCGCGAGGGCAGGGGATGCTCCACCTTGTTCTTCACATTGGATACGTCGACGGAGTCGAGCGTGTCGTTGCAGCCTGCCAAGGCAGTCGCGAGCATCAGGGCGATAGCTATGTTTTTCAGGCGCATCGGCATAGACCACACAGAGTGTTCATGTCGGAGAGGGGGGCACAACGGCTGCGATAGTAAAGCGGTAATCTTTACATCTTCTTAACCGCTTGTCCCCCATCTGCAAAGTGAAACTGCCGCAAACGCACTTTGAGCAGCAATGTGGCCAAATTTGGCGCTTCTGCCGGCTGCTACAGA
>JAEWKX010000369.1 GCA_023393575.1 Pseudomonadota bacterium | reverse complement strand
GCTTGCACCAGCGCACCACCATCTCGATATATTCCGGCACCTGGCCGACCGCGGAGCCCATGCCGCGCTCGGACATGCCGTGCGGACAGCCGAAGTTCAGTTCGATGCCGTCGACCTCGGTTTCCTCGACGAGCGGCAGGATAGCCTTCCAGGCCTCCTCCTCGCAGGGGACCATGATGGAAGCGACAATCGCCCGGTCCGGCCAGTTCTTCTTGACCTGCTTCATCTCGCGCAGGTTGATGTAGAGGTCGCGGTCGGTGATCAGCTCGATGTTGTTCAAGCCGAGCAGGCGACGGTCGGCGCCCCAGATGGCGCCGTAGCGCGGGCCGTTGACGTTGACGACGGGCGGACCTTCCTGACCCAGCGTCTTCCATACCACGCCGCCCCAGCCCGCCTTGAAGGCGCGCTCGACATTGTAGGCCTTGTCTGTGGGCGGCGCGGAGGCCAGCCAGAAGGGGTTGGGCGACTTGATGCCGACGAAGTCGTTGCGGATATCAGCCATGGTTCTTCCTCCCTCAGGCGACCGCCACGGCCGGCTGCGCGGCGGCAGCGAAGGCTCGGGTGATGCTCTCTGCGGCGTCTCGTCCCTGCGCTGCTGCGGAAACGGTGAGATCCTGGCCGGTTCCGACGCAGTCGCCGCCTGCCCAGACACCCTGGACGGAGGTGCGGCCCTCGACGTCCACGGCGATCTTGCCGCCCTCCATGCGGAGGGTGCCGAGACCGTTGCCGACCAAGCTCTGGCCGATCGCCTTCATCACCTGGTCTGCGGCGATGACACCGGTCTCGCCGGTTCCGACCAGCTTGCCGTCGCGCAGTGCGGTGTATTCGACCTCGATGCCGGCCACCTTGCCGTCCTTGCCGAGAATGCGTTTCGGTGCCAGCCAGTGGCGGATGATGACGCCGTTGGCGGTGGCCAGATCCTGCTCGTAGCCGGAGGCGTTCATGTTCTCCTTGCCGCGGCGATAGCAGATCGTCACCTCTTCGGCCCCGAGCAGCTTCGCCTGGATCGCGGCATCGATGGCGGTCATGCCGCCGCCGAGGACGACGACCCTGCGGCCGATCGGCACTTCGGCCTTGTCCGTCGCCTGGCGAAGGGCGGCGATGAAGTCCACCGCGTCCTCGACACCCGCCAGATCCTCGCCTTCGATGCCGAGGCCGTTGACGCCGGATAGCCCCATGCCGAGGAAGACGGCGTCGAAATTGCTCGTCAGTTCCCCGAGCGTGAAGTCGCGGCCGAGCATCTGTCCGACCCGGATCTCTATGCCGCCGATCGCGGTGATGTAATCGACCTCGCGCCGGGCGAAGTCGTCGGTCGCCTTGTAGGTGGCGATCCCGTATTCGTTGAGCCCGCCGGCCTTTTCGCGGGCGTCGAAGACCACCACGTCGTGGCCGTGCATGGAAAGCCGATGCGCGCAGGCGAGACCGGCGGGACCGGCGCCGACCACCGCCACCCGCTGCCCGGTCGATGCCGCGCGGCGGTAGAACTGCCGGTTCATCTCCATGGCGATGTCGGTCGCGTAACGCTGCAGCCTGCCGATCTCGACCGGCCTGTCTTCGGCGGTGTTGCGCACGCAGGCCTGCTCGCAGAGCGTTTCGGTGGGACAGACGCGGGCGCACATGCCGCCGAGGATGTTCTGGTCGAAGATTGTCTTGGCGGAGCCGAGGGGGTTGCCGGTCGATATCTGCCGGATGAAGAGCGGAATATCGATGGCGGTGGGACAGGCCGTCATGCACGGCGCGTCGTGGCAGAAGTAGCAGCGGTCGGCTGCGACCAGCGCCTCATGGCGGTCGAGGCGCGGGTGGAGGTCGGAAAAATTGGATGCGTATTCGCCGGGAGACAGGCGGCCAGCCTGTATCCCGCTTCCCAGTCGTTCCATCTGAGTTCCCTCTTTTATGGCTTTATGGACAACTATTGGAAGCAGGCTACCACAGGCTGAATTTTTATCAAACGGTAAATAAATGGCCTTTTAGGCTGCCTTTGGAAACTTGATAAAAGCCATCAACTTTAATCTTTACTCGTTCTCTCAACTTAAATATGTTCGCGCCGTCGAGGGCCGAGACCCGGATTCGAGAGGGACGTGAGACATGGCGAAGAAGCAGAAGCGCAAGGGCGGCAGCGGGGAAAGCGCGGTTCGGAACGCGCAGGAGCAGTCGGCGCCTGACGTGCGCAGCTTCCTCTATGTCGGCGGCCGCGATTGCCAGGTCGCCCATCTGCGGGAGATCGCCACGAAGCACGGCGCGGAGCTCATCCATCACGATGGTGGCCTGAGGGAGGCGGTATCGCGCATCGACACCGTGCTGCCCTCGGTCGACTGCGTCTTCTGCCCTATCGACTGTATCAGCCACGATGCGTGTCTGAGGGTAAAGACCGGATGCAAGAAGTTCGGAAAGACCTTCGTCCCGCTGCGGAACGGCTCGAAGTCGAGCCTGGAGCGTGCGCTGCAGACCATGAAGGAACGCAATGATGAGAGAAGAACGTCCTGACGCCAGCCTCTTCATCGGGCTGCACAAGCTCGCGGAGCAGAACGGCGACGGCCTGGTGCCTGAACTTTATGCGCTCCTGGCGGATCGGCAGCAGATGGAGGCCGACATGACCAATGTCGTAAGCTTCCCGGCCGGTCGTCGCGAGGCCTCCAGCCAGGCCGTTCCCGCCGCTCCCGGTCGGGTCCTGTCGTTCCGGCGATAACTGCCGCGGCCTCCCTCCCTGCCGTGCGCGATACGACCATCGTGGATTTTTCGCTGCCTCTCTCCGCTTGCGGGGAGAAGGCAGCATGACGGCGAGATCCTAGGCCTTGTCCCTGAAGAAGGCACCGGCGGCCACGATCAGCCAGCCGAGGATCATCGTCGTGCCGCCGGTCGGCGCCGCCATCGGAAAGAGGCTGCTGCCGAGGGAGTGACGCGCCAGCAGATCCGCGACGAACAGCAGCGTCCCGAGCGCGATGACCAGTGCGGCGAGGGTAGCAGTCCGCATCGCCCCGTATCCCGAGAGCGCGACAAGGGCAGGGGCGTGGACGAGGCACATCATCGACGCGGTGCCGAGCAGCCGTGAATCGCCGCCATGGCTCGCGGCTGCTGCCAGCGCCACGCCCGCCGCTCCGAATAGGCCGCTCAGAAACAGAATCACCGGCCGCAGATTGTCGAGTCTTTCCACGGGCTACTCCCTGTTCTGCATGTGGTGTGCCAGCCGTTCGATCGGCGGCCAGATGATGTCGCGCATTTTCGGGTTCTTCACCGTCTCGTCCAGCGCGCGACGGAAGCAGAGCAGCCATTCGGCCGTTTCCTCCGCTCCGATGGCCGCCGCGAAATGCCGCGCCCGCAGCCGTGGATGGCCGTGCTTCCGCACGTAGACGGGCGGACCACCGAGATATCCGGTGAGATAGTCGCGGAGCTTGGCTTCGCTGCCCTGGAGGGTCGGGGGATGGACTGCCCGGCAGCGAGCCGCCTCCGGCAGCGTATCCATCAATTCATAGAAGCGGTGCGTCAGGGCGCGCACCGTCGCATCGCCGCCGATCGCCTCATAGAGGGTAATTGTCTCGCCCGACATGCCGGCTCCCTGTCCGCCCGCCTTCCGGTCTAGCCGCCGGGCAAGTCGCAGGCAAGCGGCAGGTCGCCGCGCTCAGTCCGGTCCGACGTCGGCTTCCCTCGTCGCGTCGTCCGGAAGGGAGCCCGACCCCGGTGTCTTCTCCCGGTCCGTCAACCGCTCCTGTGCATGCGGGCCTTCCGGCTTGCCGGTCCTGCTGGCGGTTTCCCGCTGGCGCTTTTCGACGGCTTCCTGCGCCTTCTTGTCTTCATCCATCACTGGTTCCTTTCCCGAAACATCGACAACACATGCTTGAACGACTGGTTCCACCGGAGAGAAGGCGGAGATGGGGCGACCGCCTTCAGTCATTTGCGGGCTGTGAGGAACGTAACGCCGGTTCGGCTGTTCTCGATTCGGCGAAGCACGGAGAACGCTTCGGATCAGGTAAAAAAGGGACGGGTTTCTGCAATGGCTTCGCGTATGTCCGTGCTCGTCGTCGAGGACGAGCCACTCCTGCGCCTCAATATCATCGATATCCTCGCCGATGCCGGTTTCGACGTCCACGAAGCATCCAATGCGGCGGAGGCCATCGGCGTCCTGATGGAACATGAGGACATCCGGCTGGTCTTCACCGACGTGGACATGCCCGGCGGCATGGACGGGATTAAGCTGGCAGCCTACATCCGGGACCGCTGGCCGCCCCTGAAGATCATCGTCACCTCCGGCTACCGGAAGGTAGCGCTGGAAGAAATCCCCACGGAGAGTCGTTTCTTCAGCAAGCCCTACGATACGCAGAAGGTGGTGCATACGATCCGCGAGATGCTGGCCCACTGAGGCTCGCGCCGGTGCCGCTGCCGGGGCGGATGCCTGCTTCTCGGTATGTCGGCGGCATGGTAGAAGGCATCCTGCACGTCGTAGAAGCGGTATCCGGGGTGAGATCATGATGGATAGCCAAGCGGCCCCGCCGCAGGCGTCGCAGGGCCACGGGATATCGTTCCGGGAAGCGCTGGTGGTCTGGGTGAAGGTGGCGGCGCTGAGCTTCGGTGGGCCGGCCGGCCAGATCGCCGTGATGCACCGGTTGATCGTCGAGGAAAAGCGCTGGATCGGCGAGAACCGGTTCCTGCATGCGCTGAATTACTGCATGCTCCTGCCGGGGCCTGAGGCGCAGCAACTGGCCATCTACATCGGATGGCTGCTGCACAAGACCGCCGGCGGCCTCGTTGCAGGCATCCTGTTCATCCTGCCCGGCTTCCTTGCGATCCTCGGCCTCAGCTACATCTACGTGGCCTATGGCGATATTGCCGTGGTGGAGGGCCTGTTCTTCGGCCTCAAGGCGGCGGTGCTGGCCGTGGTCGTCCATGCCGTCATCCGGATCGGCAGCCGGGCCCTGAAGAGCAGACCGTTGTCCGTGATCGCGGCGGCCGCGTTTCTTGCGATCTTCGCCTTCACCGTGCCGTTTCCGCTGATCGTCCTTGCCGCGGCGGCGGTAGGCTTCGTGGGCGCGCGAAGCGGCCTTGCCGCCTTCAGGCAAGACACTTCGCATGCCGCTTCCGGCGGACGGGCGCTTCAGGATCGGGAATCGGTGCTCGGCGAGGCGGTTCCCGCCCATGCCCACCCGCA
>JAEWKX010000136.1 GCA_023393575.1 Pseudomonadota bacterium | reverse complement strand
GGGTAGACGGGCGTCGCATATGGGCGAGGACTCGTCGACACGACGGCCAACCTGGCTGACAATGCGCTGGCAGATCGACAGGAGCTGGGCGTTGTCGCGGAAGCGAATATCGGACTCGATCGTCTTGCCGCCGACTTCGATGAAGGTCTGGCCGGACCCGTTGACCATGATATCGGCGATATCGTCGCGGGCAAGAAGCGGCTCGAGCGGACCATAGCCTAGCACGTCGTTGCAGATGTCCTCGAGCAGTTCCTCCTGCTCGGAGATCGACATGGCGAAGTTCTTGATGGTGATGATGTCGTTGACGATGTCGCGAATTTCCTCGCGCGCGCTTTCGCCATCGAGCTTCGCCAGCTGCGACAGGTCGATCGTGTCGATCAGGGCAGAGAAGACCTGGCTCTTGGTGTCGTAATAGAGCTCGGTCCGCACCGGCTTCCTGCGGGCCGCCGCGGGAGCCAGAGGAGGCGGCGCCACCTGTTGCCGCGACAGCAGCGGGTCCGCCACCGGCTCGGCGAAGACTTCCGGCCCACGCGGGGGAATTGCCCCCGGAGCGGACGCCACGGGTGGGGCCGCAGGCGGCGCAACCACGCCCCCCGCCTTTCCGAAGCCGTCCTGTCCACGTTTTCCGAACATCAATCCATCCAGTCCTGGCTTGGCCTGCTACTTGCGCTGAAGCAGTCCCAGCATCTTCAAAAGCCCGCCCTTCCTTGCCTTCTTCAATTCGGAGCGGCCGGTGACGATGTGGCAGATCTGCGAGAAGGTCTCCGCCGCAGGTGACTTGGCATCCACCTCGGCGATCATCCGGCCACTATTGGCGGCATTGCCGAAGAGCTGCACGTCGAACGGAAGAACGGCGGCCGGTTCGATCTCCAGCGCTTCCATGAAATCCGACGGCGCGATCTCCGGCCGCTTCGGCATGCCCACCTGGTTCAACACGAGATGCGGCAGGCGGTCATTCGGCCGCAGCTTGCGCAGCGCGTCGAGCATGTTCTTGGTGTTGCGGAGATTGGCGAGATCCGGAACCGCCGTGATGACAACCTCGTCCGCCTCCGCCAGGACTGCACGCGTCCACTCGGACCAGGTGTGTGGCAGGTCGAGCACTGCCACCGGAGCGCTTCGCTGCAGGATCTCCACCACGGGCTGGAACGCCGTTCCGCCATAATCATAGGCGCGATCGAGAATCGAGGGTGCGGCGAGCAGGGAGAGATGCTCGGAGCATTTCGTCAGAAGACGGTCCAGGAACACCTCGTCCAGCCGCTCCGGGGCGAACACCGCCTCCGCGATACCCTGGGCCGGATCCTGGTCGAAATCTATGTTGGCGGTGCCGAAGGGGAGGTCCAGATCGGCGAGGATGGTTTCGGTGGCGAACAGGCTGGAAATGCCGAAGGCGCAGTTATGCGCGACCGTCGAGGACCCTGCACCGCCCTTCGCGCCGATGAATGCGATCGCCTTGCCGAGCGGCTCGGCATCCGGATCGACAAAGATCGCAGCGACCGAGGCAAGCATGTCGGACATCTGCACGGGACCGACGAGATACTCCGAAATACCGTTCCGGATCAGGTCGCGGTAGAGCGCGATGTCGTTGTAGCGGCCGACGATTATAACGCGGGTGGAGGGATCGCAGACCTCCGCCAGCGGAGCGAGTTCCGCCAGCAGGCGACCGGGCTCCGCATCCGTCTCGACGATGATGAGGTTCGGCGTCGGCGCCGAAGCGAACATATTGGCGGCCGCCTCGATGCCACCGTTGGTGACCCGCATGTTGACCTTTGCCATCCGGCGGTCGTGGCCCATCCGCTCCATTGTCCTCTGCATGGCTTCGCTTTCGCAGAAGGCATGGATGGAGATGCGCGGCAGCGGCCGAAGGAATGCGAGGTCGCCTTGAGCCGCGGCGTCATGGGGCGCATCGCGATCATCCAGCGCCGCAGGAATGGAATACTGGACCGGGCTCATGGGGCTACCTGCGGGATCAGGGCGAAGGGCATCATCTCATGTCCTCCAACTCGGTGTAGGATTCGCGGTAGCGTTCCATCGCCTGCCCGCGCTGCTCGGCGTCCGGCGGCGTCATGCGGCGGGGACCGAGCAGATCGTTGGGATTTGCAATCTGGGCCGCGAGGTTGCGCTGGCTGGCGCAGCCGAAATTGTAGTAATTCTTGTTCTCGACGGTATTCAGCGTCATGTCGGCCGGCCATTCGCCACAGGGAGCCGTCTGGGCCGTGATCGCCACGTAGCTAAGCCGGACAGGAGCGGAGGCGCCGTAGCCATCGGCGGCGAAACCGGTCTGCAGGATGCGGTTCTTCGGCACCCCCATCCGCACGAGAAGGCGGCGCATATCGCCGGCGGCGTAGGCTGCCGCACCGGAGTTGAGGGCGCCCTGGGGAGTCTGGATCCGGATGATGCCCTTGGACGCGCGCAGATATTCCTGCGCAAAGCCGGCGATCACCTCGCGCTGCCCCGAGGTGAGCCCATGATCACCGGCGGCGACCGGGATATCGATCACCTTCTCGGCCTCGCCAATCGTGATGGGATGGCGGGTGCGGTAGTCGTCCGGCAGGGAGCCGGTGGTGACACCGTCCGGGTTCGCGCAGCCGGCCATCAGCAGCGCGATGCCAAGGAGCGCGGCTACCGGCCCTGCGGAGGAGACGACGGATGTTGCGGCGGGTGTCTTCATCGTCCGGCGCCTTTCATGCGGCCTGGGCTGGGGCGGGAATGGGAGCGATCCGTTCATTTGTAGATGAATCCCACATTGCCTTCGTACGGGAGCGAGGGAGGCGGTTCGTCCTTTCGGCCGTAGATACGGTTCACATGGCCGAGGAAGACGCTTGCGACATCGCTTGCCGGATTGAAGTTGTCGTCCGGACGCGACAGGTCGTTGCGGGCCACGGGACGCACGAGATAGGGCGTCGCAATGATGACGAGCTCGGTTTCGGTCCGTTCCAGGGTCTTTTCCCGGATCAAGGCGCCGAACAAGGGCAGCTTCGATACGCCGGGAGTGCCGCTCATGCCCTGCTGCACGTCGTCCCGGATGAGGCCGGCGAGAGCGATGGAGCCGCCGGACGGAAGTTCCAGCACCGTTTCGGCGTCACGCTTGCGGAATTCGACGCCGCCGGTGCTCGCCGCCACCGGCTCCGAGACGCGCGTCTGGATACGCAGGCTGATGCGACCGGAGGACAGCACGGTGGGCGTGAACCCAAGGGAAATGCCGTAAGAATAGGGGGTGAGGATCGTATCCCCGTCGGAATTCGTGGTGGCATAGAGACGTTCGCCGCCGGAATTGAATGTCGCCGACTGCCCCGAGATCGCAGTCAGCGTCGGCTCGGCAAGCGTGCGGATGGCCTTCGCCTGCTCCAGCGCGCTCAGGGCGGTTT
>JAEWKX010000329.1 GCA_023393575.1 Pseudomonadota bacterium | reverse complement strand
ATCGCAGCAAATGTCGCGTTCCCGAACTCGATGGTGGACCGCATCACGCCGGCGACCGGGCAGCGGGAAATCGACCTCCTGCGCAACACCTTCGGCATCGAGGACAACTGGCCGGTCTTCTGCGAAGAGTTCAAGCAGTGGGTCATGGAGGATAACTTCCCCGCCGGCCGGCCGCCGTTGGAGGAGGTCGGGGTCCAGTTCGTGCCGGACGTCGCTCCCTACGAACACATGAAGATCCGCATCCTCAACGGAGGGCATGCGGCGATCGCCTATCCGGCGGCGCTCATGGATATCCACTTCGTTCACGAGGCGATGGAGCATCCGCTGATCCGCGCCTTCCTCGCGAAGCTGGAAAAGGAAGAGATCATCCCCATCGTGCCGCCTGTGCCGGATACCGATCTCAACGACTACTACGATCTGATCGAGCGCCGCTTCTCCAATCCCAAGATTGGCGACACAATCCCGCGGCTGGCGCAAGACGGCTCCAACCGGCAGCCGAAATTCATCCTGCCATCCACCGCCGACCGGCTGGCGCAGGGCAAGGATATCGTCGGCCTGTCGCTTGTCTCGGCGCTCTGGTGCCGCTATTTCGAAGGAACCACCGACAGCGGCAAGCAGATCGTCTTCAACGATGCCAGCGCCGACAAGCTGCAGGCGGCGGCGAGACAGGCGCGGGACAACCCGGAAGCCTTCCTTGTCTTCGATGAGATTTTCGGAGAGGTTGCGCGATCCGAGCTGTTCCGCCGCCGTTTTTCGGATGCGGTGAGGATGCTCTGGACCGTTGGGACGGCGAAGACGCTGGAACTCTATCTTGCGGATGCTCTGGCGACGTAACGGGGGTAAAGACCAGGTGGAAGCGGCGCGGCCATTGCTGATCTTCGACTGCGACGGCGTGCTGGTGGACAGCGAGCCGCTTTCAGTCAGCGTCCTGGTCGAAGCCCTGAGCCGGCGCGGTGTCGTCATCAACGAGGACGAGGCCTATGCCCGCTTCCTCGGCCGCAGCCTCTCCACCATGGCGCAGGTCCTCCACGACGATTTCGACCACAGCATCGATGCAGCATTTCTGGACGACCTTCGCCATCACCTCTACGACCGGTTCCGTCTGGGCCTCAAGCCGGTGCCGGGGGTCGCAGAGGCGCTGGACGGGCTGGATTGCGCCAGATGCGTCGCATCTTCCAGCCAGCCGGAACGGATACGCCTTTCCCTGTCGCTCACGGGGCTCCTGGAGCGCTTCGAGCCGCACATCTTCAGTGCCAGCATGGTCGAGAACGGCAAGCCGGCGCCCGATCTCTTCCTGCATGCGGCGAGTGCCATGGGCGTCGAACCTGCCGATTGCATCGTGATCGAGGACAGTCCCGCGGGGATCGAAGCGGCGCGCCGCGCCGGCATGACCGTGTTCGCCTTCACCGGTGGTTCCCACGCAGGAGCGCCGGGATACCGGGAGCGCGTGGGAGCTCTCGCGCCCGAGGTCACATTTGACGCGATGCCGGATTTGATCCACCTTGTCCGCAAACATACGGGAGGCTCCGCGGGACGTCCTCGGCACGCTGTATAGCGGCAATGCAAGGTATCCAAGGAGCCCCAAGGGGCGGGGAACAGGTCCTGATGCGAGATCACGTGGTCGCGGTCGATATCGGCACGGCAAGCGCCCGCGCCGGTGTCTTCGATCGCAGCGGGCGACCTCTGGCCCGCGCAAAGCATCCGATCGCGATGCAGCGCCCGCGCGAGGACCATGCCGAGCACGACTCCGAAGACATCTGGCGTGCGACCTGCCATGCCGTGCGCGCCGCCATATCGGAGGCCGGCCTCGTTCCCGAACGGATTGCCGCTCTCGGCTTCGACGCCACCTGTTCGCTTGTCGTGCGAAACCGCGAGGGTGGACAGTTGACGGTCTCGACCACCGGGGACGACCGCTTCGACACGATCGTCTGGCTCGATCATCGTGCGATTCCGGAGGCGGAGGAACTTTCGGCGACCGGCCATCCGGTGCTGGAGTTCTCCGGCGGCTCGCTGTCGCCCGAGATGCAGATGCCGAAGCTCCTCTGGCTGAAGCGCAACCTGCCGCAGACGTGGGCGCGCGCCGGCCATTTCTTCGACCTTGCCGACTTCACGACCTGGAGAGCGACAGGATCCACGGCCCGTTCCCGCTGTACGCTGACGGCCAAATGGAACTATCTGGCGCACGAGGACGAGGGGTGGCGGCAGGACTTCCTGGCGGTTGCCGGACTGGAAGACCTGCTCGATCGGGGCGGCCTTCGGAGCAGCACCGTAGCGGCGGGGCAGGCCGTCGGAAGGCTCTCGATCGACGCCGCGCGGGACCTTGGGCTCGACACCGGCTGCTGCGTCCCGGCCGGGCTGATCGACGCGTATGCCGGCGCGTTCGGCGTACTCGCCGGCGCAGGCGAGGGCAAGTCCCTCGAACGTGCCGTGGCGCTGATCGGAGGTACGTCCAGCTGCATCGTCTCCCTTTCCGCCGAGGCAAAACCCGGCCGCAGCCTGTGGGGGC
>JAEWKX010000290.1 GCA_023393575.1 Pseudomonadota bacterium | reverse complement strand
CCAGGGGCGCCCGGCAGATCCCGGGCGCCGACCGCCATGAAGACCGCGCCATCGGCGAGGAGAGGGGCGGCACGTTCAGCCATGCGGTGGTTGCGATTCGAGATGACGGCGCTCTCGAAGGCGGCGTAGGCGCTTTCGTCCTGGCTGGTCGATGTCGGGGTCAGCGCCTTCAGCGCCGGAATGGTCAGCCCCGTCTCCTCCGACAGATAGAGTTTCGTCACCGTCTCCACGACATCGTTCATGCGGTCGCCGAGCCTGACGGTCTCCACCAGTGCCTGGAGGTGGAAGTCGATGGGCATTTCGGCCATTGCCGCCAGCTGCTCTTCGAGCGTTTCCAGCCCCCTTACCGGCTTGCCGGCCGCCATGGCGTCGAGCGCAAGCTTCTTGTCGAGAAACACCGCACCATCCGACTTGCGCGCCGTCTCACAGGCGGAACTCGCCACGAAGCCGGCGAGCATCCACGGCTTCATCCGGGAAACGGCGGAAAGAACGAGCCCGCGCTTCCTCAAGCCCTCCTCCAGATCGGCGAGGTCGCCGGCGGGAAGGAGGGTCTCGATCGATCGGCCGTCGGTGAACATCGTCAGGTCAGGCTTCGCCAGGATGGCCGCCATCGCCTTCCTCTCGTCGAGGATCTCGTCGGATTCAATCACGATCGTCCCGGCGGCAGCATGCGCTTCGGCGGCACCCGGCGGCATCTTCAGGACGCGCGGGTCGGTCACGTGCATGGTGCCCAGCAGGTAGGACGGCTGCAGCCCCTCCTTCTCGATCTTCCAGAACAGGCCCTGGCCGTTGATCGCCTGGCGTCCCTCTTCAAGGATCGATGCGTAGCGTTGCGGATCGTCCTCTCGCAGTCTCTCGAGCAGATCGGTTCCCCGGCACTCCTGCGCCATTGCGGGGGAAAGTGAGAACAGCACGAGAAGGAAGGTGAGCAGCACCAGCAGATGCAGGGCCGCCGTCAGCCACAGGCAGAGCGAGGGCAGTCTCCCCGCGAGCGGGCGGAGGCGATCGGAGAAAGGGAATGTCGTCATGTCCACCGTTCCATGTCTCCGAAGACTTATCGGCAGGCCTTCACCAGGAGCTTAAAGGTGATGGTTAAGACATTCTATGCACGTGGATGCGCCCGATCGTAAACCTCCAGAAGGCGCGCCGTATCCACCCCGGTATAGACCTGCGTCGTCGAAAGGCTGGCGTGGCCGAGGAGTTCCTGGATCGTCCTCAGGTCCCCGCCGCCGGCGAGCAGATGCGTGGCGAAGGAATGGCGAAGTGCATGCGGCGTCGCCGTTTCCGGCAACCCCAGGGCGCCCCGGAGCCTCTGCATGCCACGCTGGATGATCGCGGGCTGCAGCGGTCCGCCGCGCGCGCCGCGGAACAGCGGCTGGTCGGCGACCAGGCTGTACGGGCAGAGTTTCCTGTAGTGCTCGGTGGCTTCGACCACTACCGGCAGCAGCGGAACGACCCGCGTCTTGCCACCCTTGCCGGTGATCCGAAGGCTCGTCGACTTCGGCGTGATGTCATGGGCGCGCAGTGTCAGGGCTTCCGATATGCGCAGGCCGCAGCCATAGAGGAGGCTCAATACGGCGGCATCCCGGGCCGTGATCCACGGTTCTTCATGAAGCTGCGCCTCCCGGGTCGTGACCGTCAGCGCCTGCCGGTCGGTAAGCGGCTTCGGAAGCGATTTCGGCTGTTTCGGAGCCCGGATTGCGCCGGCCGCGGCGCCGTTGACGAGCCCCTGCCGCTCGAGATGGCGCAGGAAGGAACGAAGACCGGCAAGGTGTCGTCCGAGAGATCGTGCTCCTGAGCCGTCCCGCCGGCGAGCGGCCAGAAAGGCGCGCAGATCGGCCGGACGAAGTGTGTGGATGTCGGCAATGCGCGGCGGGCCGCCGAGATGGCCGGTCAGGAAACTCAGGAACTGTCGGGTGTCCCGCTCATAAGCATCGAGGGTGTTGGCGGAAAGCCGGCGTTCCTGCGCCAGGCTTTCCAGCCATGTCCGGCGCTTGTCGAGGAGATCCGGAGCGGCAATCGTCAGCAATTCGCCCAAGGCCGTGCCTATTGAATCGGTTGCGTCTGGCGCCAGATTGCCGTCGACGACTTTACGATTTCCTAAAGACGCCAAGGTTGTCATTGTTCGATCATACCGGACTGCGATATACCCCCTATCCTGTCTGCAGGAGTTTGTATGGCGCGCCGCGATTCAATGTCCCCCCTGGGGCATTTTGCCGAAGCACTTTCTCTGGTTTCCCAAGGAAAGCCTGGTCACATCGTCGATACCCTCATCGCCGAACGGGGCCAGCGGATCGTCAAGCACCCTCTATGGCCCGTGATGCGGCCTTTTCTCTATACGCTGTTGCGCTACGACCGGGCCATCGAATTCGCGAACGATATCGCGGCCATGACCGGCTTCCAGTCCTTCGAATATCTCAGCGGTATCCTCAAGCTCGATGTGCGCGTGACGAACGCCGAACGCATTCCCGATGCGGGCGGCTTCATCCTCGTCAGCAATCATCCCACCGGGATTGCCGACGGGGTGGCCGTCTTCGATCTGCTGAAGGCGCGTCGCCCCGACATGATGGTCTTTGCCAATCGCGACGCCATCCGCGTCAATCCACGCTTCGCCGAGATGATCATTCCGGTCGAATGGCGCGAAGAGCACAAGAGCAAGCTCAAGACGCGAGAAACGCTGGTCCTCACCAACAAGACGGTGGAGGAAGGCAAGGTGATGGTCCTCTTCCCGTCCGGGCGGATCGCCTACTGGGGAGACGGCAAGCTCAACGAGCGACCCTGGAAGACCTCGGCCGTCGGGCTGGCGAAGAAATACAATCTGCCGATCCTGCCGATCCACATGAAGGCCCGCAATTCGGGCCTCTTCTACTGGTTCGCGAAGTGGGCGACGGAACTGCGGGACATGACGGTCTTCTACGAGCTCCTCAACAAGAAGGGCAACCGCTTCGACGTGACGGTGGGCCAGTTGATCCAGCCGGAACAACTGGAGGGCGATCCTTTCGATGTCACCAAGGCGATCGAGAAGCACACGGTCTTCGATCTGGCGCGGGACAGCCAGGCTCCGTTCAGCCCGCCGCCCGCCACCGTCCCGTAGTTTCAATTCTCCGGTTTCCTTTTGTTCTGCTTCGGGGCAAGGTCCCGCCGCATGGGCGCAGATTCGACCAATCTCTTCGGCGCACTGTTCGATGCGCAGCCGGTCACGCGGGTTGTTCCGGTCCTGGTGCCGCTGCCGGCGCCGGGTCCCTACAGCTATGCGGTGCCGGACGGCATGCATGTCGAAGCCGGCTCCGTCGTGCAGGTGCCGCTCGGCCCGCGCCAGGTGATCGGCGTCGTCTGGGACGGCGGCAACGACGACGCGCTCGACCCGAAGAAGCTGCGGCCGATCACGCTCGCCTTCGACTGCCCGCCGCTTTCGAGCGAGATGCGCCGCTTTGTGGATTGGGTGGCCAGCTATACGCTGTCTCCGCCGGGGCTCGTGGCCCGCATGGCGATCCGTGCTCCCGCCGCTCTGGAGCCAGAACCCATGGTGGAGGGCATCCGCTATGTCGGCGGTCGGCCGGAGCGGATGACGCCGGCGCGGTCGCGCGTCCTCGATCTCGTCGATGAGGATGTGCCCTGGACACGCGCCGGCCTTGCGCATGCGGCGGGCGTTTCCACCAGTGTCGTCGACGGGCTGACGCAGCAGGGGTTGTTCGAGACCGTCTTCCTGCCGCCTCCGCCTGTGGTGGCGAAACCTGACCCGGATTATGCCGCGTCCCGGATCCAAGGGCCGCAGAAGGATGCCGCCCGCGATATCGTCGATCTCGTCAGGAAGGGCGGCTTTTCCTCGTCGCTGATCGACGGGGTTACGGGATCGGGCAAGACGGAGGTCTATTTCGAGGCGATCGCCGAGACGTTGCGGCAGGGCAGGCAGGTGCTGATCCTGCTCCCGGAAATCGCCCTGACGTCGAGCTTCCTGGAGCGGTTCCAGGACCGGTTCGGCGCCAAGCCGGGGGAATGGCATTCGGACCTGTCGCCGCGGATGCGCGAGAAGGTTTGGCGCGGCATCGTCACCGGCGAGGTGCAGGTGGTTGCCGGTGCCCGATCGGCGCTCTTCCTGCCGTTCGAGAACCTTGGGCTGATCGTCGTCGACGAGGAGCACGACCCCGCCTACAAGCAGGAGGACAGGGTTTTCTACAATGCCCGGGACATGGCCGTGGTGCGTTCCCGCATCGGCGACTTTCCCGTGGTCCTCGTATCCGCGACGCCCTCGGTCGAAAGCCAGGTCAACGCCCAGGCGGGGCGCTATCACCTCGTGCATCTGCCAACGCGATTCGGAGAGGCGGCGCTGCCGGACCTGCATCTCATCGACATGCGGCGGCACCCGCCGGAGCGAGGCGGGTTCCTGTCTCCGGTGCTGCTGAGGGCGATCGGCAGGACCATCGAGCGGAAAGAGCAGTCTCTGCTCTTCCTCAACCGGCGTGGCTACGCGCCGCTGACCCTGTGCCGGGTCTGCGGCCACAGGTTCCAGTGCCCGCAATGTTCGAGCTGGCTGGTGGAGCATCGCTTCCGCAACCAGATCCAGTGCCACCAGTGCGGCTATAGCGAGCCTACACCGGAGGCGTGCCCGGAATGCGGCACCTTCGATCATCTGGTCGCCTGCGGTCCGGGCGTCGAGCGCATCGCGGAGGAGGTGGAACGGCATTTTCCGAAGGCCCGCACGATCGTCGTGTCCTCGGACCTGCTCGGCGGCATGAAGCGGCTCCGTCTCGAACTTGAGGCGATCACACGGGGCGATGCGGATATCGTCATCGGAACCCAGTTGGTGGCAAAGGGACACAACTTCCCGCTCATGACGCTGGTCGGCATCGTCGACGCGGATCTCGGCCTCGCGAACGGCGATCCCCGCGCGGCCGAACGGACGTTCCAGCTCCTCAGCCAGGTGACCGGACGCGCCGGACGAACCGGCCTGAAGAGCCACGGCCTGCTGCAGACCTACCAGCCGCAGCATCCCGTCATGCAGGCGATCGTTTCGGGGGATCCGGGCGCCTTCTACGAGCGGGAGATCGCCGAGCGGGATCGGGCCGTGCTGCCGCCCTTCGGGCGCCTGGCCTCCATCATCGTATCGGCCGAGGCGAGGCCCGACGCCGAGGCGCATGCGCGCGGCTTGCGTGCCGCCGCTCCGCATGTCTCGGGCGTGTCGGTCCTTGGGCCCGCGGAGGCGCCTCTGGCGCTGGTGAGGGGGCGGCACCGTTTCAGGCTGCTCGTCCACGGCCGCAGGAATTGCGACATGCAGGCGTTCCTGAAGACGATGATGGCTCAAGGCCCGAAGGTCCGTGGATCAGTGCACGTGCAGATCGACATCGACCCGCAGAGCTTCCTTTGAGAATCAGCGCCCGGCTGATATTGCAGCAGCGTCGAAGTGCGTCAGGAGAGCCCATTGGAACTTTATTTCCCGACCGAACTGCCTGAGCAGCTTGCCTTCGTTTCCGCCGGCATCGTCGCTCTCATCGGGCTGTTGACCATGCTCTTTCCCGCGCCGCTGCTGCGGGCGGGTGGCTTCACCACCGGCGAGGTCGGTGCGGAGGGCTTCGGCGCGACCCGATCCACCGGCGGCCTCCATCTCGGTCTCGGACTTGCGGCGCTCGCGCTCGCACAGGACTTCACCTATCTCATGCTGGGCATGGGACTTGCGTTCGGCGCTCTTGGCCGGCTCCTGTCCGTTTTCCTCGACCGGGGCATGACAGGCCGCAACCTCGCGGTACTGGTCCTTCAACTGGGGCTCGCGGGTCTGCCGCTCGGCTACGTGCTCGGGTATTTTTAGACGCGTCGCTACAGGCTGGCGCTGCCAATTCCATCGCCGCGCCGTCATAAAATCGGTTCAAGCCCTTGGAGCCCCGGCTTTTTAGCCTATCTGGCGTGTTGCGAGTCCATGGATCCTATGCTAGACGAACCGCGAAAGTCTGAAGAGGCTGGCTAGAAAGCTGGCTGTTTTCAAAAAATATCCAATAATCCCAATGCCTTGTGGCTCTGTTCTCGGAGCTCGGGCCGATGGGACAATTCAGGGAAACTGTGCCCGTGGCCGACACGTCCCCGCTGATCTCCGGTGTAGCAGAGCGCTATGCATCCTCGCTTTTCGAGCTTGCCCTGGAGGCCGGGTCGGTCGAAGCGATTAGTGCGGATCTGGATCGCTTCCAGGCGCTCATTGATGAAAGCGCCGATCTGAAGCGGCTGATCGAGAGCCCGGTCTTTTCGGCGGAGGAGCAGCAGCGCGCAGTGTCCGCCGTTGCGGCCAAGGCCGGTATCGCGGGCATCGTCGGCAATTTCCTGAAGGTTGTCGCGGCGAACCGCCGCCTCTTCGCGCTCCCCGGCATGATCCGGGCCTTCCGCCAGATTGCCGCCGCCCACCGCGGCGAAGTGACCGCCGAGGTGACGTCCGCCCACGCGTTGACGCCGGCGCAGGAACAAGAACTCAAGTCGGCGCTGAAGGGCGTCACCGGCAAGGACGTGGTCGTCGCCGTCAAGGTCGATCCCACACTCCTCGGGGGTCTGATCGTCAAGGTCGGCTCCCGCCAGATCGACACCTCCCTTCGCACCAAACTTTCCACCCTTAAGCTTGCACTGAAAGAGGTTGGCTGATGGATATCCGCGCCGCGGAAATTTCCGCAATTCT
>JAEWKX010000200.1 GCA_023393575.1 Pseudomonadota bacterium | reverse complement strand
GCCCATGCCGGTCGGGGCCGCCGCCGACCGGGAGGACCGGACGACCGAGGAGAGCCGGGCATCGGAAGATACGGCGGTTGCACCCGACGCTCCGATGTCGGCAACGTCCGGCGGCGACCGGAGCGGTTCAGGCTCCGGCCGGGGTATCCTCGGCCAGATCACCAAACGCCTGATGCAGGGGCAGAAGCCGGCAGCAGCGAAAAGCGGGCGCACCGTGATCGATCCGGCGCCTTCGCTCGATCCGATCGACATGCTGCCCGCCGAGCAGGAAAACGAGCCGCTGGAGCCGGGTTCCGGCGCACCGGACGTCCGCAAGATCCTCGAGCGGGTCCGGGCCAGCCAGGCCCAGGCGTCTTCGGACCGCGCGCAGCAGGGCGAAGCCGACCGCACGGATTATATCGCAGCGGCACGACGCGCAGCCAAGGCGGCCGCAATGGAAACGGACCCGGCGGCGAGCGGAGGTGCCAGGAAGAAGGCATCCGCGGCAAAGCCGGGCGGCGGCAGATCCGTCGGAACCGCGCTGGCGCACTATCGCCGCCCCATCATGATGGCGGCCGGAGCGGTTCTCCTCGTACTCATGACGATTCCGCTCGTCAGAACGCTGAGCATCGGCGAACAGGCGCCGCCGGCCACTATCGAAGCCACGTCCGCCGAGGCGCCGCCTGCCGGGAACGCAGGCGCCGATGCCGCTCCGGAAAGCCCGGTCACGGCTTTGCCCGAGGCCGCTGCCATCGCACCGGCCGAAGAGCCCGCGACGGGATCCGAGGCGACACCCGCCGCAGAGACACCGGAGACCACGTCCGAACAGACGACGGCAGCGGAAGCGACGTCTGCCGCCACGCAAAGCGCCGATGCACCGGCTGCCGCCGCAACGGACAGGCCCGCCGAAACCGCCGACGCGACCCCCGAAGCGGAGCCTGCGGGTCGGATCGCCGTGCCGGCATCGATCGGTCCGGTATCGCTGGCGGACGCCGCCGAGGCCGGCGACCCCGCCGCCCTCTTCGAGATCGGCGCCCGCTACACGGACGGCCGCGGCGTGGCGAGCGACCTTTCCGAAGCCGCCAACTGGTACAAGCTCGCCGCCGACCGGGGCTTCGCTCCGGCCCAGTACCGCCTGGCGAGCCTCTTCGAGAAGGGCACGGGGATCGCCCGCGACATCGACAAGGCGATAACCTATTACCGTCAGGCGGCCGAAGCCGGCAATGCGAGCGCGATGCACAACCTCGCCGTCCTCTACGCCTCCGGCGCCAAGGGCGAGCCGGACTATGCCTCGGCCGTCGAATGGTTCGGGAAGGCCGCCGATCTCGGCGTGTCCGACAGCCAGTTCAACCTCGCGATCCTCTATGCCCGCGGCAACGGCGCCTCGCAGAACCTCGTCGAATCCTACAAGTGGTTCGCCATCGCCGCGAAGGGCGGCGACCAGGACGCGGCGGCGAAACGGGACGAGGTCGCCAAGGCGATGCGGAAGGATCAGGTCCAGGCCGGGCGTGCCGCAGCCGACGGCTGGAAGCCGCAGCCGATCAATCCCGACGCCAACGAGGTGCGCCTTCCCGACGAATGGGCGGGCGGCAAGCCGCTGACCACCGCCTCGGTCGACATGGAAAAGGCCGTCCTCAACATCCAGGCCATCCTGAACAAGAGCGGCTTCGATGCCGGAACGCCGGATGGAAGGATGGGCCCGAAAACGGTCGAGGCCATCAAGGCCTTCCAGACCTCGATCGGCCAGGAGCCGACCGGAAAGGTGAACGACGCACTGGTGAAGGAACTGCTGAAGCGCAACGCCTGAGCCGCGCCGCCTGCCAGAGCGACGGCCGGCAACGCAAAGCAGGTCTCAATCTGCCGGCCGCGGCATGCGGAGCGACATCTTCATGCCTTGTTCACCGGCCATATGAGACACTTCCCTTCCATCGCAGCGAGGATGGCTAACAACCGCCCGCGCGCCGCGTCGTGATGTTCATTCGCCTGTCGGGGTTCCGCCGTGACTGTCTACCTGCCGATCGCAGAGCTTTCGGTCAACATCTTCATCATTCTCGGGATGGGTGCGGCCGTCGGCTTTCTTTCGGGCATGTTCGGCGTCGGCGGCGGCTTCCTGATCACACCGCTGCTGATCTTCTACAACATCCCGCCGGTGGTCGCGGTCGCAACCGGCGCCAACCAGGTGGTCGCCTCCTCCATCTCCGGCGCCATCACACACTTCCGCCGCGGCACGCTGGACATGAAGCTCGGCACCGTCCTGCTTGCCGGCGGCCTGGCCGGCGCCACTGTCGGCATCTGGATATTCTCCTGGCTGCGGCGGCTCGGCCAGCTGGACCTGTTCGTCTCGATCCTCTACGTCGTCCTGCTCGGCACCGTCGGGGGGCTGATGCTCAACGAGAGCGTGCGGGCGATGCGGCGCACCGCGCGCAACGAGCCGCCGGTCGCGAAACGTCCCGGCCAGCACATCTGGGTGCATCGCCTGCCGTTCAAGATGCGTTTCAAGAAGTCGAGGATCTATCTCAGCGCAATTCCCGTGCTGGCGCTCGGATTCGCGATCGGCGTGCTGACCTCGATCATGGGCGTCGGCGGCGGCTTCATCATGGTGCCGGCGATGATCTACCTCCTGCGCATCCCGACCAACGTGGTGGTAGGGACCTCGCTGTTCCAGATCATCTTCGTGACGGCCTACACCACCATGGTCCAGGCAGCCACCAACTATTCCGTCGACATCGTACTCGCGACCATCCTCATGGTGGCAGGCGTGATCGGGGCGCAATACGGGGTGCGCGTCGGACAGAAGCTGCGCGGCGAACAGCTGCGCGCGCTGCTGGCCCTGCTCGTGCTGGCCGTCGGCATCCGCCTCGCCGTCGCGCTGGTGGTGCCGCCCGAGGATGTGTACTCCGTCGTGGTGGGAGGCTTCGCGTACTGATGCTGTCCGCCATCCGCCCGCTCGCCGCCGCCATCCTGCTTTCGAGCGCCCTGCCGGCCTTTTCGCAGGTCCCGTTCGGCGAGGCCTCGACCGTCAAGGAAGGGCTGGAGATCGGCACCTCGACGAACGAGATCGCCATCACCTCGGATTTCCGCGGTGCCGACCTTACGGTCTTCGGCGCACTCACCAATGCCGACGAGCTGTTTCTCGCGATCGGCCAGTACGACGTGATCGTGACGCTCGAGGGGCCCCGTGACTATGCGACGGTCCGGCGGAAGGAGCGCGTGCTCGGGATATGGATGAACACGGATTCGATGACCTTCGAACAGGTGCCGGAATCCTACTCGCTTGCCAGCACCCGCGAGATCGACGCGATCGACGAGGAGCCGTCGCTCAACAGCATCGGCGTCGGCATCAACCATCTCGCGCTGACACCGACCGGCTATGTCGGCAATGCCGTCGATCTCTCCGAGTTCCGCGAGTCCTACCGCCGGCTCAAGCTGTCCAGCGGGCTCTACCAGCGCGACACCAGCGGCGTGCGCTTCGTAAGCTCGAGCCTGTTCCGCGCCTCCCTGCGGCTGCCGGCCAACATTCCGGACGGGGTGCATACGGTGCGTGCCTATCTCTTCAAGGGCGGCGAACTCATCTTCGATCGCGAACTGCCGCTGCGGGTGGTCAAGACGGGCATCGAGCAGGCGATCACCGATGCGGCCCGCAACCGCCCGGTGGTCTACGGCTTCCTGTGCGTGCTGATCGCCGTGATCACCGGCTGGGGCGCCAGCCTGATCTTCCGCAAGGAATAGGAAGGTTCACCCCAGCAGATTGACATAGCGGACGGAATAGATGCGGTCGCGTCCGAGCAGATGCGCCACCAGCAAAGCATGGTCGAAGAGGCCGTGCATGGCCGTGTGATTGAGATCGAGCCCGCCAGCGAGAACGCCGAAGGCCGGCATCAGCAGGCGTGAACCGTCGGTCGCGAAGCAGGGGCGGCGGACATATTTTTCGCGGCGTCGGACGGTGGCCGAAGGATGCAGGTGACCTGCAACCTCGCCCCGCCCCGAGACTAGGCTCGGCTCATGGCGGAAGACGAGCCCGCCATGGAGCAGTTCGTCGACCGAGGTGCCGGGGAGGTCCGTCGCGCCGTCCGGATCGTGGTTGCCGTTGATCCAGATCCAGTCGCGACCACGGGCAAGACCGACGATCATCGCGCGGAGGTC
>JAEWKX010000151.1 GCA_023393575.1 Pseudomonadota bacterium | reverse complement strand
CGATCTGCGCGCCGTGGAAGGCAGAGGGCTGCAGCCGTCCTTCATCGACCGTTTGACGCTGACGGAGAAGTCGATCGCCGCCATGGCGCAGGGCCTGAGGGAGATCGCCGGGCTGGCGGACCCGGTGGGCCAGGTGATCGCCGCCTGGGACCGCCCGAACGGGCTCAAGATCGAACGGGTGCGCACGCCACTCGGGGTCATCGGCGTGATCTACGAAAGCCGTCCGAACGTCACGGCCGACGCGGGCGCCCTGTGCCTCAAGGCCGGCAATGCTGTCATCCTTCGTGGCGGCTCGGATTCGCTGCATTCGTCGCGCGCCATTCACCGGTGCCTCGTGGAGGGCCTGAAGACCGCCGGATTGCCTGAGCATGCAATCCAGATCGTGCCGACGAGCGACCGCGCCGCCGTCGGCGCCATGCTGACCGGCCTCAACGGCGCGATCGACCTCATCGTGCCGCGCGGCGGCAAGAGCCTGGTCGCGCGCGTCCAGAACGAGGCACGCGTGCCGGTCTTCGCACACCTCGAAGGCCTCTGCCACATTTATGTAGACGCCTCCGCCGACCTTGAAATGGCAAGGCGTATCGTCGTCAACGCGAAGATGCGGCGAACCGGCATCTGCGGGGCGGCGGAGACGCTGCTCGTCGACAGCGCGGCGATCGGCATCCATCTGATGCCGATCCTGGAGGCACTGACGGAAGCCGGCTGCGAGATCCGAGCCTCGGCTGCCGTGCTCAAGGTATGCCCGGGTTTGAAGCCGGCAACGGAGGAAGACTGGCGGACGGAATATCTCGATGCCGTCATTTCGGTCGCCATCGTCGATGGCGCCTCCGGCGCCATCGGCCATATCAATACCTACTCCTCCAATCATACCGAGGCGGTGATCGCGGAAGACCCGAAGGTGGTGGAGCGATTCTTCAACGAGATCGACTCCGCAATCCTGCTCCACAACGCCTCCACGCAGTTCGCCGATGGCGGGGAGTTCGGCATGGGCGGCGAGATCGGCATCGCGACAGGCAAGATGCATGCACGCGGCCCCGTCGGCGTGGAGCAGTTGACCTCGTTCAAGTACCGGGTGCACGGCACCGGCCAAATCCGGCCCTAGTCATCTGGTGGCGGAGGAACCGGTCGATCGGCGATACCTTTCCATGCCGCACGTGGAGCGCGGCATGGTGGTCGGCCTGTTCGGTGGGTCCTTCAACCCGCCACATGAAGGTCATCTCCTCGTGAGCGAGATCGCGCTCCGGCGGCTTCGCCTCGGCCAGTTGTGGTGGATGGTGACACCTGGAAATCCCTTGAAGAACAGGTCGGGGCTGGCACCTCTCAACGAGCGCATCCGCCTGAGTGAACAACTGGTCCGCGACCCGCGCATCAAGGTGACGGCGTTCGAACAGTCGCTGGGCGGACCTTACACCGCCCATACCCTCGCCCACGTCAAGGCCCGGAATCACGGCATCCATTTCATCTGGATCATGGGAGCCGACAGTCTTCGGACTTTTCACCTCTGGCAGGAATGGCAGTCTATCGTCCGCACGTTTCCGATTGCCGTCGTCGACCGCCCCGGTTCCACCCTGTCTTTCCTCTCGTCGAATATGACCCGAACATTCGACTATGCGCGCGTGGACGAGGACGACGCGGGCACCCTATGGAAGAAACCGGCTCCCGCATGGACCTTCCTCCACGGTCCCCGCTCCGCCATCAGTTCCACCAGCCTCCGGCTGGCCAGGACGGACAATCCCGAACGTGATGGATGATGCGTCGGCGATCTTGAAAGATTAACGCTTCGATGCCACCTTTGTTTAGCGCATCCGGATGCTTCGGATTCGCTGACAGTGCTGTAGCTGTTACCTGGAAGAAAGGAAGAACCCTGACGACAGTGCACACCAAGGGAAAGATGCCTGGCATCCTCCCGCAGAGCCTGGAACGTGGCGCCGATGCCGCCGCCCGTGCTCTCGAACTGGTCCTCGCAAGCCTCGAGGACTCCAAAGCAGAAGACATCGTCACCATCAACATCGCCGGAAAATCAGCGCTGGGAGACTACATGGTCGTGGTCACCGGGCGATCGAACCGGCACGTCGCGGCGATCGCAGATCACCTCATCTCTGACCTGAAGGACGAAGGGCTGGGTACGCCCCGCGTCGAAGGTCTGGAAGCCGGTGACTGGGTACTGATTGACACCGGTGACGTGATCATCCATGTGTTCCGGCCCGAAGTCCGGGAGTTCTACAACATCGAGAAGATGTGGGCGGCTCCCGATCTCGAGGAAGGCACGTTGCACTAAACGGCGTCCTGACGCCGTTGAACCGTCGACGGGCGGCCGGCCATAGGGGCCTTGGCCGCAGCGTTCGAAGTTTGGCTCTCAATCGGGCGGATGGATATGCGGATCAGTCTTTTTGCCGTGGGACGGTTGAAAGCCGGACCGGAAAAGGATCTTGCGTCCCGCTATCTCGACCGCTTCGCCAAGGCCGGGCCTGCCATCGGGCTGGATTTCGGCCGCGTCATCGAGGTTCCGGAAAGCCGCGCCGGAAGCCCCGACATCCGCAAGCGGGAAGAGGCAGCCGCCCTGGAGAAGGCCCTGCCCGAGGGGGCATTGTTGATGCTGCTGGACGAACGGGGCCGGTCCATGGACAGCGAGGGATTCGCCGGCAGGATCGGTCAGTTTCGCGACGGCGGCAAGCGGGACATGATGATTGCGATCGGAGGTGCCGACGGCCTTGATCCGGCGCTGCGGGAACGATGTGATGCCGTCATCAACCTGGGCGCCATGACCTGGCCGCATCAACTGGTCCGAATTCTGATCGCGGAGCAGCTGTACCGCGCCGTCACCATCCTCTCCGGCCACCCCTACCATCGAGCGTGAGCCACGACGGCGAGAAGGAGTGGTTGTGGCCATGGGCGGCAAATCAGCTTACCCTTGGATCAAAGCCGCCATCGGGGCATTCATGAGACGACAGCTAAGGCACTTCATCGGTCGCACGCTGCCCCTGGCGAGGGCTGTTGCAGTCGTTGCACTCATGCCTGCATTCGTTCCCGAGGGTCAGTCCGTCCGCGCCCAATTGCTGGAGCAGCCGGCCAGCCCGCCTGATCCTGCTCAGGGACTGGAGCAAAAACGGGATGAAGCTCGCAAGGAACTGGACGATCTCAGCAGGACGATCGGTATCTCGCTGGACAATGCCGCCGCGATCGAACAGAACATTGCGGAACTGGAGAAAACCAGTGCCAATCTGCGCCAGGCCCTCATCGATTCCGCCGCGCGCCGCAAGGAATTCGAGCAGAAGATCGGCGCGAGCGAAGAAAGACTTGCGAGATTGCGGCTGAGGGAGGAAGAGATCCGAACCTCGCTGCGCGGCCGACGCGCTGTTCTCGCGGAAGTCCTCGCCGCGTTGCAACGAATGGGACGCAATCCTCCTCCCGCCCTCCTGGTCACACCGGAGGATGCGCTGGCATCCGTTCGAAGTGCAATCCTTCTGGGCGCTGTCGTGCCCGGCATGAGAGCGCAAGCAGACAGACTGCTGGCCGATTTGCAGGCTCTGTCGAAACTGCAGGCCGATGCCCTTGCGGAGAAGGCCTCCGTCACTGCGACGATTGCAAGCAATCGCGAAGAGGAAAAGCGCATGGACATGCTGCTGGCGGAGAACGAGAAACTCGGCCGGCAGAGTGCTTCGCAGCTTGAGATTGAACGGAGGCGTTCGGAAGAATTGGCCTCGAAGGCGAGTTCCCTGGAAGGCTTCATACGATCGCTCGAAGGCGAGATTTCATCCCTGCAGGAAGCGATGGAGCAAGCCCGCCTGGAAGAAGAACGCCAGCGCCTGCTTTCCGAGGAGGAGCGGGAGCGTGCACGACAGCGCGCCGAGAGCGGCCTGCCCGACAAAAACCGCATTGCCCCCGCATACGCGTTTTCGAGCCTCAGGCAGAAACTTGAGCTTCCGGTAACGGGGGACATCTTGCGCTCATACGGCGACCCAGACGGGACGGGACATTCAGCCGTCGGTATGACGGTCGCCTCAAGCCCGGGTGCGGTTGTAACGGCGCCGGCAGACGGGTGGATTGTTTTTGCCGGAGCTTTCCGGAGCTACGGACAGATGATCATTCTCAATGTCGGAGACGGCTATCATCTCGTGCTCGCCGGAATGGATGAAGTAAGGATGCGGCAGGGTCGCTTTGTTCTGGCGGGGGAGCCGATCGCGATGATGGGTCACAAAAGAGTGGCGAGCGTGACGGCCTTGACGCTGGAAACGGATCGTCCAACACTTTACATTGAATTCAGGAAGGACGGAGCACCGGTCGATTCGAGACCATGGTGGGCCGCCAAGGATATCGGAAGGGCACGAAATGATTCGTAAGGCTTCTCTTGTGATCGTCGGTGCACTGATGGGTGCGACGGCCATGAGCGTCATCTACTCAGCGGGAGTGCCGGCACAGGCTGCGGGCCCGTCCACCTACAAGGAACTGTCGATCTTCGGCGATGTGTTCGAACGCGTCCGCGCGCAGTATGTCACACCGCCGGACGAGGAAAAGCTGGTCGAGAATGCCATCAACGGCATGCTCACCTCGCTTGATCCACATTCCAGCTTCCTGAATGCCAAGGATGCCGACGATATGCGCACGCAAACGCGTGGCGAATTTGGCGGCCTCGGGATCGAGGTCACGATGGAAAACGAACTGGTGAAGGTCATCGCACCGATCGACGATACGCCCGCATCGCGCGCTGGCATCCTTGCGGGCGACCTGATTGCCGAGATCGACGGCCAGGCGGTTCGCGGCCTTAAGCTCGAAGAGGCCGTGGAGAAGATGCGCGGAGCCGTCAGCACACCAATCAAGCTGACGATCCTGCGCGAGGGTGCGGACAAGCCACTCGAAATCACCGTGGTGCGCGAGATCATTGCCGTCAGAGCCGTCAAGTCGCGCCTTGAGGGTGACGTCGGATACCTTCGGGTAATCTCCTTCACCGAAAAGACCTATGACGACCTCGAAAAGGCAATCCAGAAGATCAAGGCGGAAGTTCCGGAAGACAAGCTCAAGGGCTATGTCCTCGACCTGCGTCTTAACCCAGGCGGCCTTCTGGATCAGGCAATCAACGTTTCCGACGCCTTCCTGGAGCGTGGCGAGGTCGTTTCGACCCGAGGCCGCAACGCCGATGAAACGCGCCGCTTCAACGCGGGCCCCGGTGATCTGACGGACGGAAAGCCGGTCGTCGTCCTGATCAACGGCGGCTCTGCTTCGGCCTCGGAGATCGTTGCCGGAGCGTTGCAGGACCTGAAGCGCGCCACCGTCCTCGGCACGCGCTCCTTCGGTAAGGGATCGGTACAGACCATTATTCCGCTTGGTGAAAGCGGCGCACTCCGGTTGACGACCGCGCTCTACTATACGCCATCGGGCACTTCCATCCAGGGCACCGGCATCAAGCCCGACATCAAGGTGGAGCAACCGCTTCCGGAAGACCTGCAGGGCAAGGTCCGCGCCGAAGGCGAATCCAGCCTTCGCGGCCATATTCCCGGCCAGAACGAGACCGAGGAAGGTTCCGGCTCGGTCGCCTATGTACCGCCGGAAGCCAAGGATGACGTCCAGTTGAACTATGCGCTGGATTTGCTCCGCGGCAACAAGACCGATCCGGCCTTCCCGCCGAGCCCCGACAAGGCCGCAGCGGTCAAGAACTGATGCCAGGGGGCCGGATCGGAAGACCGGCTCCTTCTCCTTTGGAAGGCCACCTGCGGACATCTTTTCGTGGAACCTGATCTTCACGCTCCGCTCGGACGGAACAGGCCGGCAGGAAAGCGGCGCCGCTTTCGTATCTCCAGCCCGGTGGTTGTGGGATTGCTCGCGACGGCAGCGATCCTTGGCCTCTCCTTCTACACGATGCAGGAGGAGCCCGGTCTGCGTCGGGTCGCCGAGGCTCCCACGCCAGTTACGGCTGCATCCCCGGTGGAAAGAGCCTCGGGCGAGGGCCGGCAGACGCAGGGTTCTCGAAGAAGCGCTGCCGAGTCAGGGGCGAACGTGGAGCGGACGCTCACCGACGACGGTAGCGTGGTCAACAAATACTCCCCCCGCAGCCGTGACGGCAATGGCCCCGCGATTATCGAGGCGTCCCGGATCGGGCAGGATCCTCGCCTAGCCGGTACGCCGAACGAAGACCTCCTGGAAGATTCCTCCTATGGCCCCCTACCCGTGGTGAGCGCCGCAGGGCTTCGCCCGATGGACCATTATGCCCGCCCCTGGTCGGGCGCCCGCGGCACACGGATCGCCATCATCGTCGGCGGCCTCGGTCTCAGCCAAACCGGGACCCAGCGCGCGATAGAGGAACTGCCTTCGGAAATCACCCTCGCCTTCGCGGCGAGCGGGAACAGCCTGCAGCGCTGGATGCAGACCTCCCGCCGGCAGGGCCATGAAATTCTCATGCAGATCCCGATGGAGCCGTTCGGATATTCCCCGAGCGAGGCTGATCCGGCGACCTTGCTGGCCGATGCCCCTGTCGAGCAGAACATCGACAGGCTTCACGAGGCGATGGCAAGCATCACCGGGTATACGGGCATCATGAACCACCTCGGCGGCAGACTTCTGTCCGAGGCCGACGCGCTCGAACCGCTGCTGCGGGACATTGCCTCGCGCGGACTGATGTTCATCGACGACGGCACCTCCGCCCGATCCGCCAGCGGCAGCATCGCAAAGGCTGTCGCACTGCCTCACATCTTCGGGGACATGGTGCTCGATACCGAACTGGATAAGACGGCGATCCTGAAAAAGCTGGACGATCTCGAACGTCTCGCCCTGCGCAAGGGAAGTGCGGTGGGGGCAGCCTCTGCCTTCGAGGAATCCGTCCAGGCGATAAG
>JAEWKX010000141.1 GCA_023393575.1 Pseudomonadota bacterium | reverse complement strand
GGAGAACGCGGCCCGGTTCTGCCGGACCGGCGTCTGGATCGGCGCGAGGGCGGCCGCCGACCCCCGCGCCGGCGAGGCGGCGGACGGTCCCCGCCGGATATGGCTGGAGATCTCGGTGGAGGACGATGGGCCGGGCATCGAGCCCGAACAGATCGGCGAAGCCATGAAGCGCGGGCGCCGCTTCGATGAAAGCAGGCCCGGCGCCGGGCTCGGCCTGTCCATCGTGCGGGAGATCGCCGGCGAATACCAGGGCCGCTTCGAGCTCGCGCGAAGCCGCCGGGGTGGCTTGCGCGCCACACTTCTCCTGCCGTCGGTCACCAAGGATGTTGCCTGATGCGTGCAAAGGCGCCATATCCCCCTCATGCATCCTGACGAGCGATCGGCGGGCTGCGGCACATGCACCAGAATCCTCCCAACCGGTGTCGAACACATGCGTTCTAGAAGTTTCAAACTCGGTGTCGCGTCCCTCGCACTGGCAGTTCTTGCCGGATGCACGACCAGTTCCGGCGGCGGCGGGCTGCTCTCCTCCCGGCCATCGGCCTCGACGCCCTATATCGCCGCGCTGCAGGGCGGCATGGTCGGCCGCAGCGGCGTGACGGTCAGCAGCAGCGACAGGTCGCGCGCGCTGGAGGCGGAATACCGGGCGCTGGAGGCGGGGGCCGTAGGACAGCCCGTGCCCTGGACCGGCCGCGGCGTCGGCGGCCAGGTCACTGCGGCCGCCCCCTACCAGGTGGGTTCGCAGAACTGCCGGCAGTACAAGCACACGATCACCGCGGGCGGCCGCGACGTCGTCTCCCGCGGAACGGCCTGCCGCAACAAGGACGGCACCTGGACCCCGCTGACCTGATGGATTTGACATAAATCATGGCGAGGCCGGCGGGAAGGGCGCATCAGGAGTGCATGAAGGCTTGCGGCCAAACGCCTCAAATCTGCGTCATGACCGGCTTGACAGTTGGAAAGACAGGCCGGTTCAAGTAATTGGACCATTATGTTTTTGTGGATCATCCTCGCCGTCCTGACCGCCGCCGTCGCGGCCGTCCTGCTCGTCACCCTTGCGCGAAGCGCGAGACCCTCCGCGCCGGACCGTGCCGGCGAGATCGCCGTCTATCGCGACCAGATCGCCGAATTGCAGCGCGACCGTGAGCAGGGCCTGATCTCGGCCGCGGAAGCGGAATACGCCAAGGCGGAAATCGGCCGCCGGCTGCTCGCCGTCGCCGGCGAGGCGGAGAAGGGCGCAGACCGTCCCGCGGGCCGCAACGGCATGACCGCGACGAGCGTCGCGGTGACCCTTCTCGTCCCCGCCGTCGGACTTTCCCTCTATCTCCTGCTCGGCAGCCCGCAACTGCCGGACCAGCCGCTCCAGGCCCGCCTGGAAAATCCGGGCAACAACATGGCGCTGCTCGTCGCCAAGGCCGAACGCCACCTTGCCCAGAACCCCAATGCCGGCGGCGGGTGGGACCTGCTGGCACCGATCTATTTCAAGGCGATGCGTCTTGGAGATGCGGAACTGGCCTACCGCAATGCCATCCGCCTGCTGGGCACCAGCCCGGAGAGGCTGGCGGGGCTGGGCGAGACGCTGGTTGCCGCCAATGACGGCATCGTGACCGAGGACGCGCGGCTCGCCTTCGAGGAGAGCGTCAGGCTGCAGCCGAACAATCCACGGTCCCGCTTCTATGTCGCGCTCGGCCTGGAGCAGGCCGGCTGCCGCGACGAGGCGCGGGCGGCCTTCGAGGCGATCGCCGCGCAATCGCCGCCCGACGCGCCCTGGATGGACCTGATCCGGCAGCATATCGCGGCGACCGGGGGAGCATCCGCGGACACGGCACAGGCCCCGAAGGGTCCCACGACCGGCGATATGGCCGCAGCAGGCGACATGTCGGAGGGCGACCGCCAGGACATGATCCGCGGCATGGTGGACGGCCTTGCCGCGCAGCTGCAGGAAGACCCGGACAACCTGGAGGGCTGGCTGCGGCTGGTGCGCTCCTATTCCGTGCTCGGCGACAAAGAAAAGGCCGCGGAAGCGCTTAGGACCGGGCTGAAGAATTTTCCTGCGGAAGGCGACGAGGGGCGGCAACTGATTGCGCTTGCCCGTGAAGTCGGCCTTGCCGTCGAAGGAGTGACGCAATCACACGCAAACAGAAACGGCTCGCGATCATCGCCGGCGGCATGAGCTTCATCCTCGCCGCGGTCCTGCTCGTCATGTTCGCCTTCAGCCAGTCGGTGGCCTATTTCTACATGCCGGCGGATCTCGCCAAGACCGAGGTATCGCCCGGAACCCGCATCCGCCTCGGCGGGCTGGTCGCCGAGGGATCGGTGAAGCGCGGCGAGGGTTCGACGGTGAGCTTCTCGGTGACCGACGGCTCCAATACCGTGCCCGTGAGCTATACGGGAATTCTTCCCGACCTCTTCCGCGAAGGGCAGGGGGTGGTGACCGAAGGCGCATTCGATGCGGCGACCCATTCCTTCCTGGCGGATTCCGTCCTGGCCAAGCATGACGAGAACTACATGCCGAAGGAGGTCGCCGACAGCCTGAAGGAGCAGGGCGTCTGGCAGCACGGCGGAGAAGGAACGACGCAATGATGATCGAAGTCGGCCATTACGCGCTCGTGCTGGCGCTTGCGACCGCGCTGGTGGTCTCCATCGTGCCGGTGATCGGAGCACGGCGCAACGA
>JAEWKX010000102.1 GCA_023393575.1 Pseudomonadota bacterium | reverse complement strand
CCGAAGGCCTCGTCTATCGGGCCCCCATAGGGTTTCTCCGCCGGCGCCGGCGGAAGGGTGGCGCCCATGCGCCGGTAGAGATCGACGCCGCCCGACGGCCCGATGCCCTGCGGCTGTTCGCTTGCGTCCTCGGCCACCCTGCCCTTCTTCATCGGCTGCGCATCCGGCTCGACCGGCCGCGTCATCGCCTTCTGCCCCTGCTGGGCGGAAGCCTGAAGGGTCGTCCCGCCTGCGGCGAGCGCGGCCACGAGCATCAGCCTGACCGGAAGCGAGGGGGATCGGAAGGAGCGCATGAGGCCCATCAAGCGTCAAACCGTGGCGCTTTTTCGTCAAGCAGGCGGTTGGCCTCGGCCACCGCTCTCTCGGCACCGTCGGCATGATTGAACACGGCATCGCGCAGGGCGACGAATTCCGCACCCGTTTCCGCGACCGCAAGGACGGATGCGACCTCGTTGCCGCCCATCACGATGCAGGGAATCTCGACCATGGACGCCCACCATTCGCCGAGCGCCAGGTTCTTCGGATGCGGTTCAGCCTTGATGTCGCCGTCGAACTTGCCGAAGAAGAGATAGTCGGGCTGCAGCTCGCCGATCTCCAGCGCCTTGTGCCGCTCCGTCACGCCGCCGGCTCCAACGATCATCTTCGGCGTGAACTTCCCGATCGCGTCCTCGATCTCTTCCACGCTGGACTGCATGTGCAGGCCGTCCGCCTTCGCGCGACCGGCGGTGCGCGTATCGCCTGCCATCAACGCGGCGGCGCCGGCATTCTGGATGATAGGCACCACCCGCTCGGCCAGCGACTGGAACTGCCCGTCATTGCGGTCGTACTGGGGCACGATCACGGTGGCCACGTCGCCGCCGGCCAGGGCCGCCTCCAGGCGGTCCGACAGCACTTGCTCGTCACCCTCCGGAGGCAGTATCAAAACGAGGCGGCAACGGTTCTCGGCGTTGGTCATGCTGTTTCCTGTGCAGCGAATTTGTGAGACGAGTAGGCATCGCCTCTCCTCCCTGTTCGATAGACCGGACCGATACCTGGATCAACTGCCCTCCATGACACTCGACCTCGCCTTCTTCGCCGCGGCAATCCCTGCCGTCCTGCTCGTCGGCCTTTCCAAGGGCGGCCTCGGGGGCGCTTTCGCATTGATGGGCGTGCCGATCCTGGCGCTGGTGGTCGATCCGCTGCAGGCAGCGGCCATCTTCCTGCCGATCCTGATCGTCATGGACATCGTTGCGCTCTGGGCATGGCGAAACGACAACGACCGTCGCACCCTGCTGATGATCCTGCCGGGCGGCCTGGTCGGCATTGCCCTGGGCTGGGCGACCTCCGCCTATGTTTCACCGAACGCCCTGAAATTCGTCATTGCCGTGTCCACCATCCTGTTCGCCGCCCGGTACTTCTACCAGGTCTATGGGCCTCGGTCGCGGAGCGAGCAGCCGCCTCAACCCCATCGTCCGGTACGGGCCGCCGTCTGGGGCACACTGTCCGGCTATGCCAGTTTCGTGGCCCACGCAGGCGGACCGCCATTCCAGATCTATGTCCTTCCGCTACAGCTAAACCCGCGTCGCTACACCGGAGCCAGCGTCCGATTCTTCGCGATCGTCAACGCGATCAAGCTGATCCCCTATTTCGCGCTGGGAGCGCTCGACTCGGCGAACCTGGCCGCGTCTGCGACGCTCTTTCCGGCGGCTCTGGCCGCCACCATGCTCGGAGCCTGGATCGTACGTCACCTGAAGACGGAAGTGTTTTACCCGCTGACTTACGGCCTGGCTCTGGCAACCGGTCTGAAACTGCTGTGGGATTCGATCATGTGAAACCGCTTCGACTGCTGCAGCGCACAATCGGCATTGCCGGCCTTCCCGGCTTCGGCTAGCCTGCTTCCATGACGAGTACCGATCCCTTTGCCGCGATCGCTGACCCGCACCGGCGTCATCTGCTGGAGGAGCTTCGGCGTGCGCCGAAGACGGTCAGCGAACTGGCGACGGGCCTGCCGATCAGCCGACCGGCGGTGTCGCAGCACCTGAAGGCTCTGCTGGATTGCAATCTCGTGACGGTGAGCGCGTCGGGGACGCGCAGGATCTATTCCGTGAACAAGAGGGGATTCGACAGGCTGAATCTCTGGCTGGACCAGTTCTGGTCGTGACCCCTGGGGAATCACGACCAGGATTGCTTGGGTGATGACGTTCGGTGCCGCGTGGGCGCCCGGGCTGGCAGCACGGGCAGCGGCAGGAATTCTCCTTTGAGGGTTAGTGGCGCGTCGACGCCTTCAGACGTTGCAATTCGTCCTTGAGACGAAGCTTGCGGCGCTTGATCTCCGCGATCTGACGATCGTCAGCCGAGGGAGACGCAAGAACGCTCTGGAGCTCCTCTTCGAGAGCACCGTGCTTCTGCTCAAGCGATGCAATATGAGCCTGAATGGTCATGCAGCATGTCCTCCTTGGGCAACCTGCCCCGGCCATCCCTTTGAGCCGGAGGCTTCAGGTTTACAAAGGAATTGTGACACGAACGACGACGTTTGTCGAAGGTGAAATCGTGGTGGGAACGCGGCAAATTCGTGGCCGTGCATAACTTCCAGTTAATGCGGTTTGATGGTAGGAGCTTGCGCATATTACCGGTGATCGGGCACAGGTTTGATTGGAATGGGGACAGTGGCAATGGCGGACCAGGAACAGGCGGATATTCGGCTGGCACTTGCGAGGCTCCGCCAGGAGCACGAGGATTACGATGCCGAGATCAACGCGATGATCCAGGTCGGCAGCGAGGCCCTTCGCATCCAGCGCATGAAGAAGAAGAAGCTGGCGATCAAGGACAAGATCACCCAGCTCGAGGACCAGATCCTTCCCGACATCATCGCCTGAGAGAGGGGAAAAGATGACCTCTGAACGACCCGCGGTCGCCATCATCATGGGAAGCCAGTCGGACTGGGAAACCATGAAGAATGCCGCAGACATGCTCGACCTGCTCGATGTCGGCTACGAGGCCAGGATTATTTCCGCGCACCGCACGCCCGGCCGCCTCGTCAGCTTCGCCAAGGGTGCCCGCGACGAGGGCTTCAAGGTCATCATCGCCGGCGCCGGCGGTGCGGCCCACCTGCCCGGCATGACGGCGGCGATGACGCCCCTGCCCGTCTTCGGCGTCCCCGTGCAGTCCAAGGCACTGTCGGGGCAGGACAGCCTCCTGTCGATCGTCCAGATGCCGGCCGGGATCCCGGTAGGCACGCTTGCGATCGGCCGGGCCGGTGCCGTCAATGCCGCTCTTCTCGCCGCCGCCGTGCTGGCGCTCGCCGACGAGGACCTTGCCGACCGGCTGGACGAGTGGCGGGCCGACCAGACCGCGGCCGTCGCCGAATATCCGATGGATGAAGGCTGATGACGGCGACCACGATCGGCATCATCGGCGGAGGACAACTGGGCCGCATGCTGGCCATGGCGGCCGCTCGCCTGAATGTCCGGACCATCATCCTCGAGCCGCAGTCGGATTGCCCTGCAGCCCAGGTGGCGAGCGAGCAGATCGTCGCCGCCTATGACGATCCGGATGCCATCGATTCCCTGGCGCGTGCCTGTGAGGTCGTCACCTATGAATTCGAGAACGTCCCGGTCATCGCTGCCGAGAGGCTGGAGCGGACGGTACCGGTCTATCCGCCGCCGAAGGCGCTTGAGGTCGCCCAGGACCGGCTTGTAGAGAAGCGTTTCCTCAACGACTGCGGCATCGCCACGGCGGATTTCCGCGCTGTCGACGGCCAGGAGGATCTCGAGAAGGCTCTGGCGGATTTCCGAGACTGCGGCGTCCTGAAAACCCGTCGCCTCGGCTATGACGGCAAGGGGCAAAGGGTCTTCCGGTCGCAGCAGGACGACCCGGCGGGAGCTTTCGATGCCCTCGGCCGCGTGCCGATGATTCTCGAGAGCCTCGTCCCCTTCGAACGGGAGATTTCGATCATCGCCGCCCGTGGCAGGGATGGCACGGTGGCTTGCTACGACCCTGCCGAGAATGTCCATCGGCACGGCATCCTGCACACCTCGGCGCTTCCCGCCCGGATCTCGGATTCGACGGCAGAGCTTGCCCGCGACGCCGCGCGGGCCCTCCTCGAGTCGCTGGATTATGTCGGCGTCATCGGCATCGAGTTCTTCGTTCTTCCGGATGGCAGCCTGGTTGCCAACGAAATCGCACCTCGCGTCCACAATACCGGCCACTGGACCGAAACCGCCTGCGTCGTCTCCCAGTTCGAGCAGCACATCCGCGCGGTGACGGGCCTCGTGCTCGGCGATCCGCAGCGCCATTCGGACTGCGTGATGACGAACCTGATCGGCGACGATATCCTCGACGTTCCCGATTGGCTGCGGAAGCGGGATGTGCTCGTCCACCTCTACGGCAAGACGGAAGCCCGTGCAGGACGAAAGATGGGCCATGTGACGCAACTCACGGGCCCCAAAAGGCAGCGGAATGGTTGACAGGCGGCAAGCCTCGGGTTATCTGCACGCCAACCTCGATAGCGCGCCCTTCTTCCGGGGAAAAAGCGGCGCGCTTTTGATTGTAATGACAAGCGGGCCAAAACGCTCGTAAAACCTGCGGACGAGAACAATGAAGATCAAGAATTCGCTGAAAGCGCTGAAGGCCCGCCACCGCGACAACCGCCTGGTTCGCCGCAAGGGTCGCATTTACATCATCAACAAGCAGAACCCCCGCTTCAAGGCCCGCCAGGGCTGATCGGCACTGCGGCATCGGCCCAGCCGGTACCGTTCAATTTGTCGAGCGCAGGCTTATTCGGGTTTGACCTTCGGCGCATGCGGATTACATATTTCCGCATGCGCCATTTTCGTTTCAGCC
>JAEWKX010000070.1 GCA_023393575.1 Pseudomonadota bacterium | reverse complement strand
AACTCCGAACCCGTGGCGGGCGCGAACCGTTCGATGCGGCCGCTGAAGGCCGCGTCTCCCAATGCGTCGACTGTGAAGACGACCTTCTGGCCGGGCCTCATCCGTCGAAGCTGCGTCTCCTTGAAATTGGCAACGACCCAGACCCGATCGGGAACGATGGAGCCGATCTGCGTGCCGGCGGAGACATACTGCCCGACTCGGCCGGTCACTTCGCCGAGAGTACCGTCTCCTGGCGCGACGATGCGTGTATTCTGCAGGTCTATTTCGGCGAGCCTGACTGCGGCCCGGGCGCCATCGACCGTGGCCTCCAGCGAGCGTCGGGCGACGATGGTGGTCTCGCGATCCTGTTCGGCCACGAGAAGCGCGGCTTCCGCCTGGTGGACGCCCGCCCGGGCCTGGTCCAGCGCGGCCTCGGCCTTTTCCGCCTCGCTTTCGGTAGCGATATTCTTGGCCAGGAGCGATCGCGTGCGCTCGTGGGTGGTCTCGGCGGAGGAAAAGGCTGCCTTCGCGCTCTCGATCTGCGCCCGGGCCGATTCGATCTTTGCCTCGGAGGACTTCCGGCTCTGTTCCGAATTGGCAAGCGAGGCTTCTGCGCTTGCCAGCGACGCCCTTGCCTGCTCCAGCTTCTGTCGATGGATGCGGTCGTCGATGCGTGCGATCAGGTCGCCTTTGCGGATATTCTGGTAGTCCTGCACGGGAACCTCGACGAGATAGCCCGAAAGCTGCGGGCTCAGCAGGGTGACCTGTCCGCGCACATAAGCATCGTCGGTTGTTTCCACGGATCCATGGAATGGAGGGAGGTTCCAGGCATGGAGGACGACGCCGATACCGGCGACCGCGGTCAGGATGGCGACATAGGTCGCAACGGAACGGAAGATCTTGGTCATGGGCTCTATTCGATGCTTGAACGGATTAAGCTGTGCTGGTCCCTGTCGATGGTGACGGTTCCGGCGCCCAGTCCCGGAGGTTTCGCCACGCGACATGAACGACCAGGAAGGCGAGGGCGAAGAGAGCGAGACAGGCCGTCAGCAGGAACGCGTCGTTGTAGGCAAGGACATAGGCCTGCTGCGTCACCTGCCTGGCAAGAAGCTGCGCCCCTTGCACCGTCTGCTGATGGGGATCCGTGAGAACCTTGCCGTAGGCGCCCCCGAGTTGCCTGAGGCGGGTGGCAACGAGCGGATCGGCGGCCGTGAGCCGGGAAACCAGCCGGAAGGAATGGAACTGTTCCCGCCATTGGACGAAGGTACCGATCACGGCACTGCCGAAGAAGCCCCCGATCTTCTGTGTCGTCAGGAACACGATGATGAAGGACAGGATGTAGTTGGGTCCGCGCTTCAGCGCCGCCGTCAGGCCGACGGCCAGCGCGGGCGGCAGGAAGAGACCGCCGGCAAACCCGATCAGCAACTGGCTGAGATACATCTGTTCGGGGCGCGTCAGGGCTGTGGCATGACTGTCCATGTAGCTTCCGGCCGCCAGCAATAGCAGCGAGGCGGCATGGATGGCGGGTTCCCGGCCCGGCTTCATGATGGCCGCACAGATCAGTCCGGATACGACCGAGGCACCGAGAATGACCCAATAGAGGCCCGAGAGCTGCTCGTTCTGGAGGCCCATCGCCCGAAGGAAATTGATGGCGCCGCTCGATTGCTCCGACAGAATGATGCGGAAGACCAGCAACGCGCCGGTGAAGTGGATGATCTCGCGCGACGTCAGCCACCGGATGTCAAGAAGGTGGTTCGTGCGGTTCAGTTCTATCAGGGCCGCAACCATGGCAGCGACAATGCTGCCGGCGATCAGCCAGCCGAGCCAGGCAGCAGAGGTCCACCAGTAGATCCTCCCGACGACCAGAACGATCGCAAGACAACCCATGGCCACCGCCAGGAAACAATATGTGACGACGTCGAGGACGCTGATCACCTTTACGCGTGGCGGAGAGGCGAGGGGCAGCAGATAAATCAGGCCAAGCGAGATCATCGCCAGGCCCATCTCGACGACATACAGGGCGTGGTATCCGCCGATGTCCAGAAGAGCGGGAGAGATCAGTCCGGCGACAGGCGTCGACAAGGCGAGTGAGGTGAGCGCCAGACAGAGACCGATATTGAGCTTTCTCTGCGGCGGCACCGGCTCTAGCATGTAGAGGAAGGCGATGGAAGACATCGGGGCCGCGGCGACACCGGCGAAGAAGCGCAGGATCAGCGCGCTCTGGTAGCCTTCCGCATAGAGATGGGCGATGCAGACAAGGACATAGGCTACGATCGCCACCTCGCAGAAGTTGCGGATGCCGTACTGGGCTCGAAGCTTGAACAGAAGCAGCGAGAGGCTGACATTCGGAAAGAGGTATGCGGCCATGAGCCAGGCGGCTTCGTTCTGCGTGATCTGCATCGGCCCGGAGATCTGCTGCAGATTGGTGGAGATGAAGCTCAGCCCGAGGCCCTGGGTCAAGGCCACGATGGCGGAAGCTATCATGTAGCCGGCGGTGAGAAGCGGCGGCTTGGGCACGAATGCAGGCGGTGCCGGCGCGGCAGCCTGTTTTCGTCCGCTGGCCTCGACGGATTTACTTGCCGGCGGTGCGGTTCCATCCGTCCTGGTCGCCGCATCACGAGGAGACATCGATCTTCTCCAGATGCATGGCCCGATCGGCAATCCGCTCGAGAAGCTCCATGGATGACGTCAGATCGTCGCTGCTGATGTCGGCGAACACCTGACGGCGCAGTCCGGCGCCGATCGCCTTCACAAGGTCTGCCTGCTCCTGGCCTTTCCTGGTCAGGACGATAAGTTTCGCGCGCCTGTCGTTCGGGTCCGGACGACGTTCGACGAGATCGTGCTCCTCCATGCGATCGAGGATGCGCACCATCGTGGCCTGCTCCAGTTCCAGTTCCCAGGCAAGTTCGCTCTGCGTCATCTGCTCCTTCTTGCTGAGACGCAGCAGCGTCCGCGCGCGGGGGTAGGTCAGGCCGTGCGCGGTGACCTGCTGGTTGAACGCGGTTCTTATCTTGCGGCTTGCTTTGGTGAGCGCTTCCAGGAAATCGGAAGTGGCAAGGTCCTTCGGCATGGCGAGGCTCGTTAATGTTAGTATGCTAACTATATGTGCCCAATTGGTTAGTGTGTCAAGTAT
>JAEWKX010000054.1 GCA_023393575.1 Pseudomonadota bacterium | reverse complement strand
GGCGTTACCTATGCCGATAATGCGTCAGGATTTCTGAAAAATCCTAACAAATTGCTAACAAGGCCGGAATGGCTTGACTTTGATCAGAAATCATCGGGACGAAGGCTGCCCTATGCGGCGAGCTTTTTCTTGAGCAACTCGTAGAGACCGATCTCGTCCACTGAGATCGGCAGGACTTCCGCCTTATCTCCAGCCGCCTCCGCGTTCAGTTCCTCGCTGGGTTCCGCATTCAGCTCGTTCATCTCGCCCCGCACAGCCTCCTCAACGGCGGGGGCAACAACAACAGCGGCGTCCGCGGATGCTTCCGCCTGCGCATCCCGTGTCTGCTCCACCGTCGCAGCGAGCAGCAGGACGATGTCCGCATCCGCCGTCTCTGTGCTCGATCCGACTTCGGCTCCGTCGGCTCTGGCCGCCTCGTCGTTGTATGCCTCGAGAGCATCCTGCATTTTCTGGACGTCTTCCAGCTTTCCGGAAGCCTCCAGCGCATGGATGTCCTGCTGCCGCTCTGCGCGGGCCTGCGCGTCCTCGACGCGGGTGGGATCGTACCCCTGGGGGCCGAGCTTCAGCTCTTCCAGCGTCTTCGGGTCGGCCACGTCGTCGAGCCGCTGCAACACCCGCGCTACGTCAAAACCCGCCTTGCCGCCATTGGCAACCTTGGCGAGGCCCTCCAGCAGGCGGCTGTTATCGTCGCCATACGGGTTCTTGATGGCCGCGATCACTGTGGCCAACGAGACGCCCGCCGCCTTCAGGCCGAGTTCTTCCTCCAGCCTGGAGACGTCGAGGCCGAGGTTCTTGACCGCCTCCTCCATCGCACGCCCCAGCGTGAAGTTCGACCGGTCTTCTTCCAGATCGAGGCCGAGCTTCGCCGCCAGGCGCTCCACCAGCTGTATCTTGAGCGCGTTCGCATCGACGTTGTTCAAGCCGAACAGCGCTTCCGCGATTTTCTCGCGTGCACGTATGGCTTCCGTGCCGGCGCTGACACGGGCCTCCGCGATGGGGTCTCTCTTCGCGCCGCGCGCCTGCTCATCCTCCTGCCGCCGCCGCTCCTCGATACCGTCGAGCGCCGCCTGCATGATGCCCGTAGCCGCGAGCCCCGCTGTCTGCTGCGTTGGAAGAAGCATGGCCCCACCGTTCCCTTTCGGGGCGGCAGGCTAGGCCGGAACGGTTAACGCCGGGCTAAAGGCCTTCGGTGACAACGAAGGAGCATCAGCTGTGGGCAAAGATATCGGTTTCCTCCCAACCCAACAGGTCGAGCTTGGCACGGGTGGAAAGAAACTCGAAGCAAGCCGTGGCCATGTCCAGGCGGCCGTCACGCTTCAGCCGCTCCGTCAGCCGCTCCGCCAGGGCATGCAGGTGAAGAACGTCCGATGCCGCATATTCCAGCTGGGCGGGGGACAAGACCTCCGCGGCCCAGTCCGACTGTTGCTGCGCCTTCGAGACGTCGATATCGAGCAGTTCCTTGAGATTGTCCTTCAGGCCGTGGCGGTCGGTGTAGGTCCGTGCCAGCCGCGAGGCGATCTTCGTGCAGAACACCGGTCCCGTCGTCACGCCGAACGTATGGAAGAGGACCGCGATGTCGAAGCGACCATAGTGAAAGATCTTCCGCCGCGACGGATCGGCGAGCATCGCGACGAGATTCGGCGCCTCCTTCTGGCCGGCAGAGATCCGGATCACATCCGCCGTTCCATCACCGGGGGAAAGCTGGACCACGCAGAGTCGATCGCGGCGAGGCACCAGACCCAGCGTCTCGGTGTCAATGGCGATATCGCCAATATACCGGCTTGCATCGATCGCGGAAATGTCACCTTCGTGATAGCGAATGCTGCTCATCTTTCCCTCTCATGTTGTTCCGGAGGCAATGCCACAGTGGCTCCCTTCCGGCAAGCGTCGGCGGGTAAAGCCCCCGCGACGGGCGAAAAGAGCCTTGCATTAAATGCATTGCTGCGATGCAACAAACCTCTTGGCAATGCGTCCGGCGCAGCCTATATCTCCCTCATCGAAGCGACGCACTCCTCCTCCCAGCGTCGTTAGATACGGATCGGCAATCTCCTCCTCCTCCCAATTGCCGATCAAGTTTAAAGCCCGACGCACCTCCTCCCGCGTCGGGCTTTTTCGTTTTTCGCTCCGCGATCCAGATCATCCGCTGACGCATCCGGCGGAGAGGTTTCCGCCGCAAGCCCGCAATGCTGGCGCAGATCATGGATCCGTCTGCGATTGACATCGCCTTACGATCCCGTTGAATGGGCGGCATGACAACCGGCGCCGCCCTCATCCCACGCTGCCTGCGGGCGCTCTTTCTCCTGCTTCTCGTTTCCGCCAGCCTTTCCGGCTGCGCAGGCCGGGCCGAAGGCGTGCTTGTTCCCACCGCCGGCGCCGCGACGACGCCCGGTACACAGGTGGACATGCTGGTGGCGACGACCCGTTCTCCTTCGGATGATCCGGGCATCCTGTTTTCCGGCGAGCGCGGCAGCGGCCTGAAGATCACCGATATCGCCGTCTCCATCCCGCCCGATGACAACCGCAAGGTGGGAGAGGTTCAGTGGCCGAGGACGCTGCCGGCGGACCCGACGAGGGAATTTGCCACGGTCCGCGTCTCCCCTGTTGATACGGCGAGCGCGCGCGGGTGGATCCTCCGCCATCTGCCGTCCAGCGGGCACGTGCTCGTTTTCGTGCACGGGTTCAACAACCGATACGAGGACGCCGTCTACAGATTCGCCCAGATCGTTCACGATTCCAAGGCGGACGTCGCGCCGATCCTGTTCACCTGGCCGTCGCGCGCCTCGATCTTCGACTATAACTACGACAAGGAAAGCACGAACTATTCGCGCGACGCGCTGGAAGAGATGCTGGATGCCATTGCCGACAACCCGAAGGTCCGGGAGGTCACCGTCATGGCGCATTCGATGGGGTCCTGGCTGACGGTCGAGGCGCTGCGGCAGATGGCCATCCGCGACCGCCGGGTCGCGCCGAAGATCCGGAACGTCATCCTCGCCTCGCCCGATCTCGATGTCGACGTCTTCGGGCAACAGTACAAGGCGCTGGGACCTAGCCGCCCCGACTTCACCCTGTTCGTCTCCCGTGATGACCGAGCGCTGCAACTGTCGCGGCGCATTTCGGGCAATATCGATCGCCTCGGCCAGATCGACCCGACTGCAGAGCCCTACCGCACCCAGTTGGAGGTGGCCGGCGTTTCCGTCATCGACCTGACCGCGCTGAAGGGCGGTGACCCGCTGAACCACGGGAAGTTCGCCGAGAGCCCCGAGGTTGTGCAACTCATCGGAACGCGCCTGCTGACGGGGCAGACCATCACCGATTCCAATGTCGGCCTCGGTGACCGCATCGGCGCCGTGGCGCTCGGCACGGCACAAACCGTCGGCGGTGTGGCGAGCGCCACCGTCAACGCCCCTATCGCCGTCTTCGACGCGAACACCCGTCGCAACTACGACGAGCAGCTTCGCCGCGTAGGGCGGTCCCTCGAGAACACCATCATTTCCACGATTCCCGAATAGCGAGCGGCAGCTAGTTCCGTATGGCTTTCCCGGCGTCGTCGAAGCGGTGCATGCCAGCAGCATCCGGCGTGGCGAAGACGATGTCGTCGGCCTTGTAAGGATGTTCGCCGAAGAGGCGGACAGTCAGCAGGCCGGCCGCGTCCGTGCCGAGATAGACGATGGTATCTGCGCCAAGGTGCTCGACATGTTCTACCTGGCCCTTCCACGTCCCGCTCTCACGGGAAAGCCCGATGTGTTCCGGACGGATGCCGACCGTCCTGCAATTCCGCTCCCCAAGCCGCTCGGCGGAGATGAAGTTCATCTGCGGCGAGCCTATGAAGCCCGCGACGAAGAGGTTGGCCGGCCGGTTGTAGAGCTCCATCGGCGAGCCGATCTGCTCGATTGCTCCGGCATTCAGGACGACGATCTTGTCGGCGAGCGTCATCGCCTCGACCTGGTCGTGCGTGACGTAGATCATCGTTGCCTTGAGGCGGCGATGCAGGGCGGCGATTTCCAGCCGCATATGCACCCTCAGCGCCGCATCGAGGTTGGAAAGAGGTTCGTCGAAGAGGAAGAGCTTTGGCTCGCGCACGATGGCACGGCCGATCGCGACGCGCTGTCGCTGGCCGCCGGAAAGCTCGGCCGGACGGCGGGCCAGATACTGTTCAAGCGACAGCATGGTGGAGGCTCTGGCGACGCGTTCTTCTATCACCGCCTTTTCCTCGCCCGCCTGCTTCAGGCCCAGTCCCATATTGTCCTTTACCGTCAGGTGCGGATAAAGGGCGTAGGACTGGAAGACCATGGCGATGCCGCGCTTGGCCGGTGGCGTGTTGACGACCTCGGCGCCATCGATCCGCACACTTCCCGACGTCGCATCCTCCAGGCCGGCGATCACCCTGAGCAGCGTCGATTTTCCGCAGCCGGAGGGACCGACGAAGATGACAAACTCGCCGTCCTTCACCTCGAGGTCGATGCCTTTGAGCACCTCATGCGTGCCGAAGGACTTGCGGATGGAGGACAGTTGCAGCGAACCCAAGGGCGTTCTTCCTTATAGAATGACCGGCGCGCCTGTGCGCACGCTCCGGTCGGCCGCGAGGCAGATGCGCAGCGACTGCACGGCATCGTTCATGTGGCGGCCGAGATCGATATCCTCGCGGATCGCCTTCAGCACGTAGGCCTGCTCCAGATCGCAGAGGTCCTGGTGGCCCGGCTCGCCCGTCATGGCGAGATCCTCGTCCGGCCGCAGGAACCTGCCGTCCGGCCCCGTCTCGGCACGGTGCACCCGGATCACCGATGTCTTCGTATGCGTGTCGATATCGTCCGACCTGGCGTTCGGATCCATGACGATCGAGACCGATCCCTTCGGCGACATGACGTCCTTCACGAAGAAGGCCGTCTCCGAGATCATCGGCCCCCAGCCGGCCTCGTACCAGCCCACGGAACCGTCGTCGAACATCACCTGCAGGTGGCCGTAATTATACATGTCCGGCGCCACATCCTCGGAAAGGCGCAGACCCATGCCACGCACCTGCACCGGCGTGGCATCGGTGATCTGGCACATGACATCGACATAGTGGACGCCGCAATCGACGATCGGCGAGGTGGTCTGCATCAGCGCCTTGTGGGTCTCCCAGGTCGGGCCGGAGGACTGCTGGTTGAGATTCATGCGGAAGACGTAAGGCGGGCCGAGCTTGCGCGCCTCCTCGATCAGCCGCATCCAGGAAGGGTGATGGCGCAGGATATAGCCTATGACCAACTTACGGTCCGCTGCCTTCGCCGCAGCCACCACGCGCGCGGCATCCGCAACGGTAGTCGCCAGCGGCTTTTCCACGAAGACGTGGCAGCCGGCCTCGAACGCCATGACGGCGTAATCGGCATGGCTGTCGGAATAGGTGCAGATGGAGCAGAGGTCCGGCTTCAGCGCGGCCAGCGCTTCGGGAAAGGACGGATGGATCATGTAGTCCTGCAGTTCCGCGGGCAGTGTCACCTCGGAACGGTTGACGAGGCCGACGATCTCGAAACCGGGATTGTTGTGATAGGCGAGCGCGTGGCTACGACCCATATTGCCG
>JAEWKX010000019.1 GCA_023393575.1 Pseudomonadota bacterium | reverse complement strand
GATCACGAGGCCGGAGAAGAAGAAGGCCAGCAGAAGGTTGATCAGCGGGATGAGGCCATAGCTGACCCAGTTCGGCAGAGGCATGGATGCTGTCGTCATAGAGATCTCACGCCGCAATACCGGCCATCATCAGGCCGAGCGTCTGTTCGCCGGCATCGCCGGTCTTTTCGCCGACGATCCTGCCGGCAAACATCACGAGGATGCGGTCGGAGAGCGAACGGATTTCATCCAGCTCCACAGAAACCAGCAGCACGGCCTTGCCCGCATCCCGAGTCTCGATGATGCGGCGGTGGATGAACTCGATCGCGCCGACATCGACACCGCGGGTCGGCTGTCCGACGATCAGCAGCTTCGGGTTGCGCTCGATCTCGCGCGCCACGACGATCTTCTGCTGATTGCCGCCGGAGAAGTTGGCCGTCTTCAATCGCGGGTTGGGTGGCCGGATATCGTACTTGGCGATCTTTTCCTCCGCATCCTTGCGGATCGCGTCGAGATCGAGAAAGGCGCCGCGCCCATACCGGGGGTCACGGTGGTATCCCAGGATGGAATTCTCGTATTCCTCGAACCTTAGAACCAGCCCCATGTGATGCCGGTCCTCCGGAATATGAGCAAGGCCGAGGTCGCGGCGATGGGCGGCATCCAGCCCCCGGACCGATCCGCCATCGATGAATATCTCGCCCGAAGCCGGCTTGCGGATGCCGGCGATCGCCTCCAGCAATTCCGACTGGCCGTTGCCGGCGACACCGGCGATCCCGACGATCTCTCCCGCGCGGACGTCGAAGGAGACATTATCGACCATGGTGACGCCACGTGCATCCTTGACCGTCAGGTTGCGAACCGAAAGCAGCACCGGACCGGGCCTTGCCTCCTGCTTTTCGACACGCAGCAGGACATGACGACCCACCATCAGCTCGGCCAGTTCCTCGACCGTCGTCTCGGCAGTCCTGCGGGTCGCCACCATTTCGCCGCGGCGCATGACCGATACCGTATCGGTAATCGCCATGATCTCACGCAGCTTGTGGGTGATCAGGATGATCGTCTTGCCCTGCTCGCGCAGCACGCGCAGCACATTGAACAGATGATCGGCTTCCGCCGGGGTCAGCGCACCGGTGGGTTCATCAAGGATCAGGATATCCGCGCCGCGATAGAGCGCCTTCAGGATCTCGACCCGCTGCTGCGCGCCGACGGGAAGCTCTTCGATGATCGCATCGGGATCGACCTCCAGACCGTATTCCTTTTCCAGTCGCTCCAATTCGTTCCTCGTCTTCCCGGTGGAGCGTCCGAGGATCGGGCCGCCTTCCGCGCCCAGCATGACGTTCTCGAGAACGGTAAAGTTCTCAACAAGCATGAAATGCTGGTGGACCATGCCGATGCCGGCGGCGATCGCGGCCTGGCTGTCCCGGATCACGATCGGACTGCCCGAAATCCGGATTTCGCCGTGATCGGCCTGGTAGAAGCCGTAGAGGATCGACATCAGGGTCGACTTGCCGGCGCCGTTCTCCCCGACGATGCCGTGGATCGTGCCCTTGGCAACGGTCAGGTTGATGTTCTTGTTGGCGTGAACCGGCCCGAACTTCTTGTCTATGCCCACGAGTTCAATCGCCGGTACTGCCGATAGGTCCAGGCTCAAGGGTGCGCCTTTCAGATTCCGGATACGATGAGGGCGCATGGATCGCGAAACCCATGCGCCCTGCTGTGCGTCAGTTCGGGCAGGATTTGTCCGACATGTAATCGTGCACCTCGACGGTGCCTGCGATGATGTCGGCCTTGGCCTTCTCGACCGCTTCCGACATTTCCGGCGTGATCAGGGCCTTGTTGTTCTCGTCCACCGCGTAGGTGACGCCGTCCTCCTTGACGCCGAGCGACAGGACGCCGGCGGAGAACTTGTCGTCCTGCGTATCCTTGAAGGCATTGTAGACCGCAAGATCGACCCGCTTGACCATGGAGGTCAGCACCTTGCCCGGATGCAGGTGGTTCTGGTTGGAATCGACGCCGATGCCGAGCTTGCCGTTGTCGGCCGCCGTCTGCAGCACGCCCAGACCGCTGGCGCCGGCTGCCGCGTAGATCACATCCGCGCCCTGGTCGATCTGGTTCTTGGTAAGCTCGCCGGCACGTACCGGATCGTTCCAGGCCGCACCCGTCGTGCCGACCATGTTCTGGAAGACCGTCGCGTCCGCCTTGGCGGCCTTGACGCCCTGGACATAGCCGCAGCCGAACTTGCGGATCAGCGGGATATCCATGCCGCCGACGAAGCCGACCTTGCCGGTCTGCGAGGCCATACCTGCAAGAAGGCCGACGAGATAGGAGCCTTCCTCCTCCTTATAGACGACCGAGCGGACGTTCGGCAGGTCAACCACGGAATCGACGATCACGAATTTGGTGTCCGGAAACTCGGCGGCGACCTTTTCCATCGCGGACGTCCAGGCAAACGAGACGGCGACGACCGGATTGAAGCCACGGCTTGCGAAGTTGCGGATAGCCTGTTCGCCCTGCGTATCACTGGTGGGTTCGAAATCCCGGTACTCGACCCCCGCTTCCTTCTTGAACTGTTCGGCGCCAGCAAAGGCGGCCTCGTTGAAGGATTTGTCGAACTTGCCGCCGGTGCCGTAGACCAGCGCGGGCTTGATTTCGGCTGCAAGCGCAGTCGCCGACATTGCCGCCGCGGCCATGAGGGTCAAAAGGGTTTTCTTCATCGTTCAGCCCTGTTTTATAATGTTGAAGCTAGGTCCTCCCGCATGCTGGCCTTAGGCGCGTCTGCGGCCACCAGCCCTCCCCGCGGCAGGCCGGCTTCGCGCACCTTTGCATGGGTCCGGGAAAAATTCACCCGATTTTTTTCGGTTGGTAAAAATCCGGCGCAGCAGCGGCGACCTGCCCAAAAAAATGCCGCGGAGGGATGAAATCCGCGGCAGGACAGGCCTCGAAAGCCGGCAAGCCCTCACCTGCCGACCGGGCAAGCGACGCCGGTGCCCTTCAGGCCGCAATAACCGCCTGGGTTCTTGGCGAGGTACTGCTGATGGTATTCCTCGGCATAGTAGAAGATGTCGATCGGAGCGATCTCGGTCGTGATCCCGGTCCGGCGACCGGCACCGTCAAGGGCTGCCTGGAATCCCGTCAGCGCATCCTTCGCCTCGGCCTCCTGCTGCGGCGTGGTCGTATAGATCGCCGAACGATAGGTGGTGCCGATGTCGTTGCCCTGACGCATGCCCTGGGTCGGGTCGTGCTCTTCGAAAAATACCTTCAGAAGCTGCCTGTAGGAGACGGCTTGCGGGTCGAAGACGACCTTGACGATCTCGGCGTGGCCCGTAAGCCCGGTCGTCGTTTCCTGATAGGTCGGGTTAGGCGTGATGCCGCCGGCATACCCCGCAGCGGTCACATGGACACCCGGAAGCTTCCAGAACAACCGCTCGGCACCCCAGAAGCATCCCATCCCGAATTAGGCGACCTCCAGCCCGTCCGGATAGGGCTCGTGCAGCGGCCGTCCGCTCAGGAAGTGGGTCTGGGACGTCGGGAGCGCTTCGTCCCTGCCCCGCAACGCGGTTTCGGGGGTGGGCATCACCGTCTTCCTGTTGAACATGTCGATCACGAACATTCTCGCCTCCTGGCGCCTCCGGCGCCTGCTCCAGGGATGCGGCGGCCGCGTGTTGTAGGCCGAGCAGCGTCCGGCGAATTTCGGGCGCCGATAGCCGATCATCCAGAAGAGAAGAGCCAGCGCCAGAAATACGGCGAAGGCAGGCTGGGCGAGGATCGGTACCATCACCCACCGCCACATATCGGGATGAATATAGTGGCCGACGGCTGCTTCCGCCATAGCAAGACTGACGACATCGAGGCTCTGCCAGTGATTGCCAAGCGAGGTGATTGCCACCATCGAGGACGAAACGGACTGGATGGAATCCAGCGTCCCGGCCACGATGGCGGCAATCAGAGCAACCAGGCTGAGAAGACGGAAGAAGCTCCGGATCAAAGGCTATCCCTCTGGAACTGGCGAAAGCTGCGGCGTGAGACGCCGTGCCGAAAGCGATAGCGCTACAGCATTCTTTGCGCAACAGACGGAAAAGCGGACGCAACCTGCGCGTTCCGGATTTTTCCTGTAAATTCCGGTTGATCCAAACAGGATCCTCGGTATATATCGCGCCCGACCGCTGCTTTGCCGCAAGCGCAGGCAGCCCTTTCCCAAGGACAGGTGGCCGAGTGGTTGAAGGCGCACGCCTGGAACGCGTGTATACGGGAAACCGTATCGAGGGTTCGAATCCCTCTCTGTCCGCCATTCCTTCTTTGTCCGACCCGGAGACATAGGTAACAGACTGTCCCTAAGACATGGGTAACAACCCCGTGCCGAACGGGTTGTCGATGGTTTGCATAGCCCTCTACTGTAGCGTATCGCGGCCCGGCGGCCTCCGTCTTCAGCGTCAAATGCGACGCCGGCCGGCCTTTGCGTGTAGCCGAGACCTGTCAAGGTCCGCATTACCCACGCTCAGGTACGA
>JAEWKX010000424.1 GCA_023393575.1 Pseudomonadota bacterium | reverse complement strand
CCATCGAATACAACGCCTACGAATCCGCGCTCGACCGGTTCATCCGTCCGGAGAAAACCTTCATCGGCCGCGATGGGCTGCTCGCCTACGGGGAGAAGGGCCTGAAGTGGAACTTCGCGACGCTCGTGGTCGAGGGCAACACGGATGTCGATGCGCGCGGCTCGGAAGCGATCTATGACGAGGCGGGCGAACTGGTCGGCCGTGCCACCAGCGGCGGCTATGGCTGGCGTATCGGCAAATCGCTGGCGCTCGCAATGCTCAAGCCCGGGAAGGCGGAGATTGGCACGAAGCTGAAGATCAAGATCCTCGGCTCGGTCTATGACGCGACCGTCGTGCCGGAGAGCCCGTTCGATCCGGAGAACGCGGTGCTGCGCGCCTGAGCCCACCCTGTAACGGAGCATTTACCTCAAGGGCGGCTTTCATGCCGCCTTTTCCTTCTTGGACAATACCTTAGCGGCTTCATTAACGGTTCCGCAAATCAGTCCGGGCTATGTGTTCCACCAGGGCACAGTAACCGACTGAAGGGGTAGCATGACTTTCCTTGGCATTTCCGGAATGCAGTATTCCGGCCAATCGCTGGCAGACGCCCGCATCCTGCTGGCGGAGGATTCCAACGTCTTTACCTCCATGATCGGCACGCGCCTGAAAGAGCTGTTCGGGATCGAGGTGGAGATCTGCCGCAACTTCGAGGAGTTGCAGCTTGCCTATGACCGCTCCACCGATCCGGTGACGCTGGCGATCTCCAATATCAACCTGCCTGGGGCCGAAAGCGGCGAGGCACTTGAATACCTGATCGATCTCAGCATCCCGACGATCGTCTTCACCGGCACCTTCCACGAGAGTACGCGCGATCAGCTGCTGTCGAAGGACATCGTCGATTATATCATCAAGGACAACGTGTTCGCGGTGGACATGCTGGCGGAGTCGGTCGCCCGATTTCTCACCAACCACCGTCACCACGTGCTGATCGTCGACGACAGCCCGACGGCGCGGGCGCTGTTGACCAGCCGGTTGAAGCGCTACAATTTCCGCGTCAGTACCGCCGAAAGCGGCGCCAAGGCGCTCGAGATTCTCAAGGGCAACCCGGACATCGGCTTGGTGGTGACCGACTACAACATGCCGGATATCGATGGCTTCGAGCTGACGCGTCGCATCCGCTCCTTCCGGGGCTCGCACGAACTGCGCATCATCGGCGTATCGTCTTCGTCCAACCGGCTGCTGTCCGCGCGCTTCCTGAAGGCCGGCGGCAACGACTTCATGCTGCGGCCCTTCATCGATGAGGAATTCTACTGCCGCGTCAACCAGAACCTGGATACGCTGATCCAGATCCGCTCCATGCCGGGGACACGTCCGGCGGCGGCCTGAGGCTGTCGGAAACGGCGCGCTGACGGTCCGCGACAGGCTTGGTATAGTCGGTCGCGGAACCCCCGGATATGCGCGCCATGACCCCTTCTGCAACTGTCCTTGACTGGCTTCTTTCTTCCGATCCTGCGATCCGTTGGCAGGTGATGCGCGATCTGCTGGACTGGCCCGAGGCCGAATGGCGTGCCGAGCGGGCAAGGGTGGAGATGGAAGGCTGGGGCGCGCGGCTGCTGTCCTGCCAGGATGGCGACGGGCAATGGGCGGGCGGCGCTTTCGCGCCTGCCGATTTCCAGCCGCGCGAATGGCAAGAGGTCGGGCAGCCGTGGACCGCAACCTGCTTTTCCCTCTCGCAGCTTCGGGAGTTCGGCCTCGATCCCGCCTCGGCCGCAGCGCAAAGGACGGTGACCCTGCTGGGCGTACATTGTCGGTGGGAGGAAGGCGGGCAACGCTATTGGGATGGAGAGGTGGAGGAGTGCATCAACGGCCGCACGGTGGCCGACGGTGCGTATTTCGGCGTCGATGTCTCGCCAATCGTCGACCGGCTGATCAATGAGCGCCTCGCCGACGGGGGCTGGAACTGTGAACGGGTCAGAGGCTCGACCCGCTCGTCCTTCTCCACCACGATCAACGTGCTGGAAGGGCTGCTGGAGTTCGAGAAGGCAACCGGCGGCACGCCCGCCTCTCGTCAGGCACGGCGCGCGGGCGAGGAGTTTCTGCTCGCCCGCAAGCTCTTCCGGCGCCTCCGTTCCGGCGAGCCGGCGGACGCGGCATTTCTTGCCTTTCTGCATCCCAACCGCTGGCGCTACGATGTTCTTCGCGCACTCGACTACTTCCGCGCCTCCGCCTTGCTCACCCGTACCGGTCCGGACCCGCGGCTGGGTGAGGCGATCGATCACCTGAGGCTGAAGCGCTTGGCGGACGGACGATGGCGGCGGGATTGGGAACTGCCGGGCAGGGTCTGGTTCGTCATGGGCGAGGGGGCAGGCAAGCCTTGCCCGTGGATCACGCTCCGCGCGTCGCGGGTTCTCCGCTGGTGGGATCATGCCCATGCTGCGTAAGGATGCTGACGCATCGACTGACAAGCGCAACAGGCACGTGTCTCAGGCGGCGACGCTCTGGCGGGAGCTGGCGATCGTCAGCTTGCGCTCGGCGCGCTCCTGCTGCGGCGAGCGGTTGTAGACCTCTCGGTAGCATTTGGAGAAATGCGAGGCCGACACGAAACCGCAGGCGACCGCCACTTCCACGACCGGCATGGAGGACTGCACCAAGAGGTGCCGGGCACGGTCCAGCCGGATCTCCAGGTAATAGCGGGCCGGGGAGCGGCCCATCTCCTGGCGGAACAGGCGTTCGATCTGACGGCGCGACAGGCCGGCATCGTCGGCGATTTCCACCAGCGACAGCGGCTCCGACAGGTTGTTCTCCATCAGCTCGATGATCGAGAGGACCTTGGCGTTCTGCACGCCGAGCCGGGCGCGCAACGGCAGCCGCTGCCGGTCGTGCGGATTGCGCACGCGGTCTGTCAACTGCTGCTCGCAGACCCGGTTCACGAGGTTCTCGCCGAAATCCTGGCCAATGAGGTTCAGCATCATGTCGAGCGAGGCGGTACCGCCGGCGCAGGTATAGATGTTGCCGTCCACCTCGTAGAGATCCGCATAGACTTCCGCCTGCGGGAAGGCTTCCGCGAAGCCCGGCAGGTTCTCCCAGTGGATGGCGCAGCGTTTGCCGTTGAGGAGGCCCGCCTGGGCGAGCACATGCGCACCGGTACAGAGGCTGCCGACCGCGATGCCGCGGTTGTAGGTCTCGCGCAGCCAGGCGTTCACGGTCTTGTTCTGGTACTGGTCGATGTCGATGCCGGAGCAGACGAGCACCATGTTCGGCCGGTTCTCGCCGCCGAGGTTCCTACGCTCGTCGGCAACGGAGGAATTCACCTCGAGCGCAATGCCGGCGGAGGAATGGACCTTCTCGCCGTCGATGGAACAGAGCCGCCAGCTATAAGCCTGGTAGCCCAGCATGCGGTTGGCGATCCGCAATGTTTCGACGGCTGCCGTGAACGGCAGCAGCGTGAAATCGGGTACGAGAAAAAAGACGAGGGTCCGTTTTACAGCCGGTTGCTTGCTCATCACGTTCATGCCGCGATACCTCGAGTGCCTGGCGACTGCGCCAGTGCTTCAATTGCGACACTGCCATGAAAAAAACTTGCCGGAAAGTGGGGCTGGCATCATCTGTCTCTTAAATTTGCGACAGGGGCGGCACCGGTCGGGGCGTCGTTCCGCCATGGCCGGCGCCGGCATTACCGGCACCGGACGGGGGCAGGGCTTGGTCAGTGGATGCGCCGCGGACCGGCCGCTCCATCGGTTGCCGGCCAACCGATGTCCTTGCGGAGTTCCGACGGCAGCGATTCCAGCAGCCGTTCCGTCCGGCGGTGGCGCCATTCCGACTGTACCCGAGTAGCGAGCCGGGTAAGGGGGCGGGTGAGGGCGTGAAATCCCCAGGCGGAAGCCCGTTGTGACGATGCGGATGAGATGGTGGTTCTCGTTTTCCCGTGAAGGATGACAGACGTGATCCATCTATCAATCAGATGGCCATGATGCTTTTTATGAATTTTTGTGGTGTTTCGAACGCGGGTCACCTTCGATTGAGAGCACATTGCGCCCTGCTTGACATTCAATCAAACGAAACGATATCGTCTTTAAATTCAGTTTTATTGATGGTGGCGTTCATGACCGTACCTTTCCGCCCGCCTTTGCCGCTGCTTGACAACGATGTGCTGCGGACCTTCGTGGCGATCGCCGAAACGGGGAACTTCTCGACCGCTGCGGAAGCCGTGCTGCGCACGCCGTCCGCCGTCTCCATGCAGATCAAGAAGCTGGAAGAGCAGTTGAGGACGACGCTCTTCCTGCGCGACGCGCGTTCGGTAACGCTGACGCAACACGGGGAGATGCTGCTTTCCTATGCCCGTCGAATGCTGGCGCTCTCCAACGAGGCGGTTTCCCGCTTCGTCATGCCGGAGCTTTCGGGCGTGGTGCGGCTGGGGGCGCCCGACGACATCGCCGAGCGTCTTCTGCCGCGCATTCTCAAGGATTTCGCCGACAGCTTCCCCGGCATCATGGTGGACGTGACGGTCGATATGAGCTCGGCGCTTCGCAAGCGCGTCGAGGAGCAGCGGCTGGACCTTGCGCTCTTCAACTGCAATCCGCGCTCCTTCAACGGCGTCGGCGAGGTGATCCACACCGAGCGGCTGGTCTGGGCGGGAGCGAAGTGCGGCAATGCGCATCTGCGCGATCCGCTGCCGATTTCCGTATGGGAGGAGGGCTGCTGCTGGCGCCAGGAGGCGATCGCGCAGCTCGAGAAGCAGAAGCTGCCGTACCGCGTGGCCTATGCCAGCGCCCATACCATGGCGCAGCGGGCGGCGGTTCTGTCGGACCTTGCCATCGCACCGTTCCCACGCTCCTACGTGGCGAACGAGATGGTGGTGCTCGGGCCGCAGGAGGGGCTGCCGGAGCTCTTCAGCTTCGACGTGCGGCTGATCACGACGCCGCAGCTTTCCGTGCCCGGCAAGGCCGTGGCCGAAAGCATCCGCGACTTCTATGGCCAGATGACCCGCGCCGCCGCGTGATTACTCGCGGCTGCGCCGGCGCCGGCGTCCGCCGACTTCCGCATCCTCCGCCAATGTCCTGCGTTCCGGCAGCGTTACGACCTTTGCGAGGTGAGGGAAGGCGTCCACCTTGTTGGGCAGCGCCATGGCATGGACGAAATGCTGTTGAAATTTCGGTTCAAGGGCCGTTTCTATC